>JBQCEA010000208.1:0-3289 GCA_051960695.1 Mucilaginibacter sp.
CCTGGCTACAACATAAAACGCACCACCGGGGTTCGGGCAATACACCCCATCCATTTGGTTTAATGCGCTTACCAGTGTATCCCTGCGATTGGTGTATTCTTTATTTACTGCTTCAAAATAGCCATCCGGCGTATCTACTGCAGCTGCTCCGGCAATTTGTTCTACCATACCAGGGCTTAACCGGGCCTGTGCAAATTTTAATCCGGCAGTCCATATATCTTTATTTTTAGTGATCAGGCAACCTAAGCGCGCACCACACGCACTGTATCGTTTGCTTACGGTATCGAGCACAATTACATTTTGTTCCAGGCCGCTCAAGTGCATTGGCGATGTGAAAGTGCGCTCATCATAGCAAAACTCGCGATATGCTTCGTCCGAAAACAAATACAGATCGTATTTTAATGCCAGCTTCTTCAAATCTTCAAGTTCTTCGCGTGAATACAAGTAACCTGTAGGGTTATTAGGATTGCAAATGATGATTGCTTTAGTTTTTTCAGTGATCAGTTTTTCAAACTCGCTGATAGGCGGCAGGGCAAAGCCATTTTCAATATATGACAGGATCGGCTTTACCACAATATCGCTCTGACAGGCAAAGCCATTATAATTGGCATAAAATGGCTCAGGAATGATCACTTCATCACCCGGATCGAGGCAGGTCATCATCGCTATAGTTATAGCTTCTGAACCGCCGGTTGTAACCAGAATATTTTCGGGAGTAATATTGTAACCTAACTTGTTATAGTATTCGGTTAATTTCTTACGGTAAGCCAATGTTCCTTCTGAAGCAGTATAGGCCCACACTTTAAAGTCAATGTTTTTAATGGCATTCAGCATTCCTTCAGGCGTTTCAATATCTGGCTGACCGATATTCAGATGATAGACTTTTTTACCATCCAATTTAGCCTTGTCGGCAAATGGTGTTAGTTTGCGTATGGGCGATGCAGGCATCTGCAATCCCTTCTTTGAAATTTTTGGCATGATGCAAAATTAGTAAAGAATAATTTAAGCAATGGTAACATCAGAGTAAAACAAAAAAGGGACCATCTCCAGATGGTCCCTTTTTTTGTGAGGCCTTTATCAATCTGATATTTACTTCGTTCCGCTACCCGATGCAGGTTTGGATGCTACAACTTCGCCCACTATGTTCAGATATTTGGTCGGCGTTTTGGCATTAGAAGTAACCACAATAGTTTTATTAAACGGCATTACTGCAGCTGCATTATATGTGATCTTGATGATGCCTTTTTCGCCGCTTTTAACCGGTGTTTTAGTATAGTCAGCTATGGTGCAACCGCAAGTAGGGCGGACATCACTCAAGATCAAAGGTTCTTTGCCAACGTTGGTGAACTCAAAAATGGTAGTTACAGGTGTGCCTTGAGGTATCTTTCCAAAGTCATGTTTTTCTTCGTTGAACTTGAATTCAGCTTTTTCATTATCTTGCGCCGAAACGGTGGTTGCAGTAAAGGTGGTAAAGCCTAAAATTACTGCACATATTAACATTATTTTTTTCATACAGTTATATTGATCTATACAAATATAGAAGGTTTAACAGAAATAAAAAACTATTAAACAAACCCTATTTTTTGTGTGTTAACTATGGACATTACAAAATAGAATTTTATAATTTTGCCATCTCAACAAAATAATATATGCCCGAAACTGCAATAGGTATTACCAGTAAATTCAATGCTGCCGAGCTCAGTTTTGACGATTTTAAAAAAATAGTCATTAATGACTATCGTATTGGTTATGAGAGCCGTCAAGCGAGTTTGCTGGGGCGCCGTGAGGTGCTTACCGGTAAAGCGAAGTTTGGCATTTTTGGCGACGGAAAAGAGGTGGCGCAACTGGCTATGGCCAAGGCATTTCGCCCGGGCGACTGGCGTGCAGGTTATTACCGCGACCAGACTTTTATGTTTGCAACGGGTATGAGCAACCTGAAAGAGTTTTTTGCTCAGTTATATGCACATCCTGATATTGAGAAAGATCCGGCTTCGGCGGGCAGGCAAATGAACTGCCATTATGCAACACGCTATGTACATGCTGATGGCACTTGGACCAATCAGGCTGAATCTTTAAACTGTGCCGCTGATATTTCAACAACGGGCGGCCACATGCCGCGATTGTTAGGTTTGGCTTATGCATCTAAACTTTATAGGGAAAACAAAGAATTGGAATACCTGAAGCAATTTTCAGTTAATGGTAACGAAGTGGCCTTTGGTACGATTGGAAATGGTGCAACATCCGAAGGCTTGTTTTTTGAAGCTTTCAATGCTGCCGGTGTACTACAGGTACCTATGGCTATTTCTATTTGGGATGATGCTTACGCTATCTCCGTGCCGGCAAAACTCCAGACAACCAAAGAAGATATTTCCGAAATACTGAAGGGTTTTCAGCGTGAGAATGGTACCAACGGATATGAGATATTTAAGGTGCGGGGCTGGGATTATGTAGCATTGTGCGAAACCTATGAACGGGCTATAGAACTATGCCGTACCGAGCATGTGCCGGTTTTGATCCATGTGGTTGAAATGACACAGCCACAGGGTCACTCTACATCAGGCTCACATGAAAGGTATAAGTCAAAAGAGCGCCTGGCATGGGAAAATGAACATGATTGTCTTTTACAAATGCGTAAATGGATGATCGCTTCGGCTATTTCAACTGAGGAAGAAATGGATGAACTGGAAGCTGCAGCCAAGAAATATGTAAGGGAGTGTCAGAAAGAGGCATGGAATGAGTTTTCGGGCGAGATCACTCACGAATTAGAGCAGGTTGCAGGATTGATTGAAGAACTGGCAAGTGAAAGCAACGCAGCTAATGAGCTTAAAGACGTCGTTTCGGCCTTAAGATCAACAGTTGATCCGGGCAGGAAAGATGTTATAGCTGCCGGCCGTAAGGCTTTGCGCCTCACTGTAAAAGAAAAGCTTTACGGGCGCCAGGGGCTTATTAACTGGCTGAAATTAGAAGAGGAAAAGAATGGTGAACGCTTTAATTCAAAACTGTTTACAGAAACCATGCAATCGCCGCTTAATGTGCCGATTGTTGAAGCCCAATATGATATTGATGCTAAATTGATCGATGGCCGCGAAGTGCTGAATGCTTGTTTCGATGCTAATTTTGAGCGCGATAAAAGTATCGTAGCATTTGGTGAAGATGTAGGCGCTATTGGCGACGTAAACCAGGGTTTTGCGGGTTTACAAAGTAAGTATGGCGAGCTGCGTATATCTGATACCGGTATCCGCGAAGCAACCATAATAGGACAGGGCATGGGCCTTGCGATGCGTGGTTT
>JBQCEA010000209.1:0-4395 GCA_051960695.1 Mucilaginibacter sp.
CAAAAACCTCGTCGAAAGTACCCACTTTCTGAAATTGGCCATCCAAAAGCATGGCTATGCGGTCGCCGGTGCTTTTGGCACAGGTCAGGTCGTGCGTAATGATGATCGATGAAGTATGAAACCTTTGCTGTACTTCGTTGATCAGGTCATTGATCTCAATGCAGGTAATGGGGTCGAGACCTGCAGTGGGTTCGTCATAAAGCATGATCTCGGGGTTTAAGATCAGTGTACGTGCTATGCCGATACGTTTACGCTGGCCGCCTGATAATTCTGACGGCATCTGGTCTATCGTTTGCGAAAGCCCTACAGCGTCTAACACCGTTTCTACAGAGTTGTTTATTTCGTTGCGTGTCAGGCTTTTTTTGTTTCTCACCAACGGAAATTCGAGGTTCTTCCTAACCGTCATACTATCATAAAGGGCGCTGTTTTGGAAGGAAAAGCCTATCCGCTGCCTTAATTCCTGTAATTCGCGGTCGCTTATTTCGCTCATTTTATTGCCGAGCACTGTTACTTCACCTTTGTCGGCCCTTAACAGGCCTGAAATGATCTTAATCAGTACTGATTTACCGGTTCCCGAACGGCCAAGTACAACCAGGTTCTCACCCTGGAACAAATCGAGGTCGATACCGCGCAGCACAGCCAGTTTACCAAAGGACTTATATAGCCCCCTGATCTTGATAACCGGGTTTTTATAATCTATTTGTGCCTTTTGTTTTTTCATTACCTAAACCAGCCTGTTATTTGTACGATAATGATCTCCTCAATAAAAACAAGGAACATAGCGGTAACAACCGCACCGTTCGCGGCTTTACCTACGCCCTCCGTTCCCTTATTAGAGTAATATCCCTGGTAACAGCCTACTATACCTATTGTAAAACCAAATACGATGGATTTGATCAGTGACGATACAAAATCAATATATCCCAAAGGCTCAAACACCTGCTCCATATAAGTGGTGTAGCTGGTGCCTTCGTTCATGTTAACATTCAAAAAACCGCCCAATAATGCTACCAGGCCCATATAACTGGCTAAAACCGGTATTACAATGGTTGTTGCCAATACACGGGTACAAACCAAAAACTTAAAGGGTTTGGTGCCCGATACTTCCATGGCATCGATCTGTTCGGTAACGCGCATGGAGCCTAATTCGGCGCCGATACTTGAACCTACCTTGCCGGCAGCGATCAGCGCAGTTACCAGGGGTGCTAATGCACGCATAATGGCGATAGAAACCAACGAAGGCAGCCATGATTGTGCACCAAACGATGCCAAAGAGGGCCGCGACTGCTTGGCAAAAATGAGCCCGACGATAAAGCCAGTCAAGGTGATGAGCGTTAAGGAACGCATACCTGTTTCAAAACACTGGCGTATTACTTCCTTTATCTCAAACGGTGGCATAAAGGCCTCCTTAAAGAACCTGATGATAAAGGAATTGATCTGCGCCAGTTCAGTAAAAAAATTTGCGAGCTTCCGTGAAAAAGAAGACCGGCTTCGTTTAACAGGCGGTGATGTACTTTCTGTGGTATCCATTAGCGGCTGTAAAGGTATCACTTATAGGTTTATGTACCATATTACAGCTACAAAAACTTGCCGATCTTGTTTGAAAATGATTTTTCGCTAACAAAAGTTGAGCCCGCGGTTTAAGTGAAAACTTTTTAAACCAATATTTTACCTCAACCGGAAAATGAAATAATAGTATTTTACCTGTAATACTTTTTTTACAGCGTTTTTAGCTCCAGTAATTGTAGATTGGCTTTTTTAAATTAAGAAATGTCAAAAAAGTATTATCCCAAACTTCGTAAAAGTTGGTATTTTTGATATTGCCCCGTTTAAACCTGGATAAACCATTTATGAAGCTGAGAATTGTTATAGCAATGTGCTGTGCCCTTTTTATGACTACTCTGCTAAAGGCACAGAACGATCAGTTTCAATTCTCTCACCTGGATATTAATAACGGGCTTTCGCATAACCAGGTCAACTGCATTTTTAAAGATAGCCGGGGATTTATGTGGTTCGGCACACTGTCTGGCCTGAGCCGGTATGACGGTTATAAGTTCAAAGTATTTAAGCATTCAACTAACGATACAACTTCATTAAACGATGATTATATCGTTAATGTAAGCGAAGGCCCGAAAGGAAAACTCTGGGTTGAGTCGCGCACGGGATTAAACATTTACGACCCTGCTACCGAAAAATTCAGTCATAATATAAATGGCTATCTTAAATCCATTTCCATACCCGACGCGCATATTACTACCATAAAGCGCGACCGTAAGGGTAACTTCTGGTTTTTACATGCTACAATGGGATTGTTTAAGTATGATCCGCTTACCAGGAAGATAATACATCTGTCGCATAAAACGTCAGATACAACCTCGATATATGCCAATACGGTTTCTGATCTGGCACAGGATTCCAAAGGCAATATCTGGCTCAGTTATTACAGTGGTGTGCTCGAACGACTTGATCCTATACATTACCGTGTTAATTACCGGTCGTATTCGGTTGCTAAATTGCCTCCAGGGCTCAATACATCCTACAAGATCTATATCGATAACCAGGATGATCTATGGGCGTTTTCGCCGTCTTATTCATCTGGTGTTTATTACCTCAACAGCAAATTAACGGTGTTAAAACATATTGGTAAAGGTACCGCACCGTCGCACCTGAACACGGATGTAATATCTAATGTGATACAGGATGATAAAAACCGCATCTGGATTGCGACCGACCATGGCGGTATCAACTTACTGAACAAGCAGAATTTTACCATCAGATATTTATTGAACCGTGAGGATGATAATAAAACCATCGGCCAAAATAGCCTGGTTTATATATATAAGGACAATACGGGGATCATCTGGATAGGCACTTACAAGCATGGCGTGAGCTATTACCATGAAAGCATTATCAAATTCCCGCATTATACACACCATTTATCCGACCCCAATAGTTTGCCGTTTAGTGATATTAATTGCTTTGCCGAAGAAAAATCAGGTAATATCTGGATAGGCACAAATGGCGGCGGCCTGATTTACTTTAACCGTAAAACGGGGTCGTTTAAGCAATATGTACATGATGTCAATAACCCTAACAGCCTCACCAATAATGTGGTTGTTTGTATGTATATCGACCATGCGCAGAAGCTTTGGCTGGGTACTTATTTTGGTGGGTTGGATAGCTTTGATGGTAAAACATTCCACCATTACAAACACAATGATGGCGTATCCGGAAGCCTTTCAGAAGACAGGGTATGCGCCATTCGCGAAGATTCAGAACATAACTTATTGGTGGGTACTATTTCAAGCGGTATCAACGTCCTCGACCCGAAAGCGCAAACATTTTCACACATTAAGTACAATAGTATCGACAATGCTATCCATTCCAACTATATCAGCGCTATGCTGGAAGACCACCGCAAAAATTTGTGGGTAGTAACCTCGTACGGGGTGGATGTGCTGATGAAGAAGACACACCAGTTTATCCATTACCTGCATGATGATAAGGACCCCAACAGTATTGTAAATAACAATACCAATAACATTTTAGAGGATAGCAGCGGCCTGATTTGGATAAGCACCCGCGAAGGCTTGAGCGTGTTCAATCCGGAAACGAACAAGTTCACCAATATGACCAAACAGGATGGACTGCCCGATAATACGGTTATTGATCTGCAGGAAGACAATGATCATAATATTTGGGCCAGTACGCCAAACGGGCTTACCAATATCCTGGTTACGCGGCAGGCAGGCGGCTTAAAGTTCCGTTTCATTAATTATAATGAGAACGACGGTTTGCAGGGCCGTGAGTTCACCGAGAATTCGTCTTTCAAAACACATGACGGTTACCTGCTTTTTGGCGGCAGTAATGGTTTCAATATTTTTAACCCTGCGGAAATACATTCCAGCGAGAGTGTGCCGAACCTGGTACTAACCGATTTTGAGATTTTTAATGAAAGTCTTAATCCGGGTGAGCAAACAAACGGGCATGTGATCTTACCTCAGTCCATTACGGAATCCCGTTCGGTTGATCTCAAATACAACGAGAATTCCTTTTCAATTGATTTTGCAGCGCTGAATTACTTTAATCCTGACAAGGTGCGGTACCAGTATAAAATGCAGGGTTTTGATAAGGAGTGGATCAACGCTGATAATAAGGTACGTAAGGCAACTTACACCAATTTAGACCCGGGTGATTACATTTTCAGGGTGCGTAATTCGGACCGCAATGGCTGGAATAAAAAGCAGCTGGTTTTAAATGTGCATATCACGCCGCCTTTCTGGAAAACTACATGGGCATATATGCTCTATGTAGCAGCAATGATCGGGGCTTTACTTTACGTCCGTCATGAAGGTATACGTAAACTGAGAATGCAATTTGCACTGGAAAAACAAC
>JBQCEA010000210.1:0-3564 GCA_051960695.1 Mucilaginibacter sp.
AGGTAAGCTGTCCAGCCTTTTAGGGGTGCTACCATCAGTTGAGCGCCGAAGGTAGAAACATCGCCCGATGTTGTGCCGCCAGTTACTGTTCTATAAGATGAATAGGCATTCCAGTAATTATTAAAGATGCCTGCCATCAGGCTTACTTTATCCGAGAAAGTATAAGTAGCTTTAAAACCTGCATTCTCGAAAGGGCCATTGGTGAATAAATAAGAAGTTGAGTAGTTAAAGTTACCTGCAGGCGAGATCACCTCATAACCTATAAAAGTAGACATGTAACCTGCAGTTATGTTAAACCTATCAGTCACATCGTATGACACATACAGATTCTGAATATGGAATGAATTTCCTCCATTAAGCGGGTTCCCATCGCCATTAGGTGTAGACTGGTATTGCCCTCTTGGCCCAAACGACAATTCACCTACAAAAGCAGCTTTGCCCACCTTTTTCTTTAAGCCCAGGTCTAACATACCGATGGAAACAGAGTTTTGATCGGATGCAAAGCTGGTAGGGATATTGGCGTGACCAGAAAAATCATATTTCCAATAAGTATCCACAGAACCGGAAAAGATCAGCGGAGGGTCTTTGGGGTCGGCGCTTGTTCCTACCTTTCCGGTATCCGCTTGCATTGAGGCGGCTTTTGCCGTCCCGATATAAGCGGATAGTATTAATATTATTATAAGATAGTTCTTCATGTTAATTATAGGCGCAGAGCCTTACTTATTTCATTTCATCGAGGGCAACATTCAATTTCAATACATTCACTTTGGAAGGACCCATGAAACCGAACAGTGGACCTTCGATATGGCTGTTTACCAAATTGGCTACCTGTTGCTCATCCAGCTTGCGGTATTGGGCTACTCGTTTGATCTGCATTTTTGCCGCTTCGGGTGAAATATCCGGGTCAAGCCCGCTGCCTGAAGCGGTTACCATATCGGCAGGAATATCGCTGCGTTTCAGATACGGATGATATTTTAACAGTGTATCGATACGTTTCTCAACATCTTTCAGGTAATCGGGATTAGTTGGGCCTTTGTTAGATCCAGCAGAACCATTGGCATTGTAAGCTACAGCTGATGGCCGCCCCCAGAAATACTGGGGCTTGGTAAAACTGTGCCCCACAAGCACATAACCAACTACTTTGCCGTTTACAACAACGGTTTCACCGTCACCCTTTCCTTTTGCTAATCTGCCAACGGCAGCAATAAAGAGCGGATATATGACACATAGTACTACAATGAGCACCAGTGTTAATCTTATTGATGGAATTATGTATTTTTTCATTGCGGTTAAATTGTTTTTAAATGGTAATGAAGCTATCATGAGCCGTATTATTTGTTTCAATAGGTATGTGGCTCATGATGGTTTCATGGATTTTTTAGATTACGAATGAAACAACCAGGTCGATCAGCTTGATGCCTATGAACGGCGCGATAATGCCGCCGAAACCATAGATCAGCAGGTTACGGCGAAGCAATGCACTGGCACCAATTGGTTTATATTCAACACCCCTTAAAGCCAGCGGTATCAGCATCGGAATGATAATGGCATTAAAGATAACCGCTGATAATATGGCCGACTGGGGTCTATGCAATTGCATAATGTTCAGGCTCTGTAATGCCGGAATAGAGGCAATGAACAAGGCCGGAACAATGGCGAAATACTTCGCCACATCGTTCGCGATAGAAAAGGTGGTTAGCGTACCGCGGGTGATGAGCAATTGCTTGCCTATTTCCACGATCTCGATCAACTTGGTCGGGTCGTTATCCAGGTCCACCATATTACCGGCTTCCTTAGCAGCTTGTGTACCGCTGTTCATGGCCACACCTACATCGGCCTGGGCAAGTGCTGGGGCATCGTTGGTACCGTCGCCCATCATGGCTACTAGTTTACCGCCGTTCTGCTCATGCTTGATGTAATTCATCTTATCTTCAGGTTTGGCCTCAGCAATAAAATCATCTACACCGGCTTTATTGGCAATGTATTTTGCTGTTAATGGGTTGTCACCCGTAACCATTACGGTTTTAACACCCATTTTGCGCAGACGGTCAAAACGCTCCGAAATGCCGGGTTTGATGATGTCCTGCAACTCGATCACACCTAATACATGATCATTTTGCGCTACAACCAACGGCGTACCACCATCTGAAGCGATTTGTTTAACACGGTCGTCAACTTCCGGCGGAAAGGTATTGCCCGCTTTGGTTACTAAATTCCGGATAGCATCCGAAGCGCCTTTCCGTATCTTCACGCCTGATGACGTATTGATACCGCTTGAACGTGTTTCAGCTGTGAACTTCACAAACTCAGCGCCTTCAGGGGCTTGGGGTAATTTAAAATGGGTTGATGCGAGGTCGACAATGGATTTGCCTTCGGGAGTATCGTCAGCAAGCGAAGCCAGTACACAGGCGGTTATCAGATTATCAAGTTCGATACCTTTTGCCGGCCAGAACTGGGTGGCTTTACGGTTGCCAATGGTTATTGTTCCGGTCTTATCTAACAGAAGGGTATCAATGTCGCCAGCTGTTTCAACCGCCTTACCTGATTTGGTGATCACATTGGCGCGCAATGCACGGTCCATACCGGCGATACCGATAGCGGAGAGCAAGCCGCCAATAGTAGTAGGAATGAGGCACACAAACAGCGATATCAATGCTGCAATGGTAATAGGGGTATTGGCATACCTGGCAAAAGGCTGCAGTGTAACACAAACGATAATGAATATCAGCGTAAAGCTTGCTAATAGAATGGTCAAAGCGATCTCGTTGGGGGTTTTCTGGCGGGATGCACCTTCCACCAGCGCGATCATTTTATCAAGGAAACTTTCGCCGGGCTGGGTGGTTACCAGCACCTTAATGTTGTCAGACAGTACTTTTGTACCACCGGTAACGGAAGACTTATCGCCACCGGCTTCACGAATAACGGGGGCAGACTCGCCTGTAATGGCCGACTCGTCTATAGTTGCAATACCTTCTATGATCTCACCGTCAGTTGGAATGGTATCACCCGCGGTACAGATAAATACATCACCCTTACGCAATTCGTTAGATGATTTGGTTACAACTTTGCCATTTTCCAACAATACATTCGCAGGTGTTTCTTCACGGGTTTTGCGCAAACTGTCGGCTTGTGCTTTGCCGCGTGCCTCGGCGATGGCTTCAGCGAAGTTGGCAAATAACACTGTTAACAACAGTATAATAAATATGCTGAAGTTGTAGCCAAATGAACCCTGACCGGTATGCGAAAAAGAATAGTAGCTTACGATGAGCATAACTAACGTACCGATCTCTACAGTGAACATTACCGGGTTATGGATCATTACACGCGGATCAAGCTTGATGAATGATTCTTTAAAAGCCGTCCTTACAAGGACAGGCTCAAATAGTTTATTAGATTGATTCTTCATTTGTTTTAGTGCTTAAGCATTGAAAAATATTCTGCAAGCGGGCCCAATGCCAGCGCCGGGAAGTATGATAAGGCGTTCAATATGATGATGACCGCAAAAGTCATAACACCAAAGGTCACCGTATCCGTTCTCAGCGTACCGCCTGCTTCGGGTATGTA
>JBQCEA010000211.1:0-3440 GCA_051960695.1 Mucilaginibacter sp.
CAAAAAAGCTGGTGTCACCGCTTATCTTCCAATAATTGTAGGCTAAACGTATAGGGTAACATAGCGAGTCAACCTCCCATTTACGTTCATGCAATTCGGGTTTCATCTGGGTATTGTCTTTGTCCCATTCGCTGCCCGTAGCTTTTTCATTAAAAGCATTGGCATAAGGATCAATCGCAATACATTCGCTTTGCCTGTTAATTACACCTAATATGAGGTTTCTGAGTTGAAGATCGTTTTTAATAAGCGGCAAATATGGCCAAACCTGCGCCGAAGAATCGCGCAGCCACATAGCATCAATATCTCCTGTTATTACAAAAGTATCCGGGCGACCTTTTTTATCTTTGAATTTTACCGTTGTATCCAGCGTGTTGGGATAGCTATTTTCAAACAGCCAGGCAACTTCCGGGTCACGGATACCTGCCTTAATATGTGCAATAGTGCTTTCAACCATCGGGCTTGTGAACCGGCGTAATTTGGGTTCAAGGCGTTTGCTTTCATATTGCTGAACATCAAACCATGATGGTTTTAAACCTAATCCCATCCCGGTTGCAGTGATGCCATTAAGTTTGATAAAATCGCGACGATTGATCATAAAAGGTAAATGTTGGTTAGGAGGGTATAAAAATAAAAAAGCCTTTCGTATAACCGAAAGGCTTTTCAAAATGTTTTATGATAGAGTTAGGCAACGGCCATCTTTTTCTCTTTATAGTAACCGTCTTTGAGTTTTACAGCTACTGCGCTGAATGCACTAATGGTACGCTTCACATCTTCTAAAGTATGTACCGCTGTAGGTATCAAACGCAATTCTATTAATCCTTTCGGGATAACCGGGTAAACCACTATCGAACAGAATATGCCGTAATTCTCACGCAGGTCCATAGTAAGGCTGGTGGCTTCATTCAGGTCGCCTTTTAAGAACACAGGCGTTACCATAGTATTGGTTACGCCAATGTCAAACCCGTTCTCAACTAATCCTTTTTGTAATGCCCTGGCAATTACCCATAAATTTTCACGCAGTTCAGGCTTAGCTTTTAACAGTTCAAAACGCTTTTTCAAACCCATTACCATTGGCATAGGTAATGATTTGGCAAACGTTTGCGAGCGCATATTATAACGCAAATAGGCTAATATCTCTTTTTTAGAAGCGACAAATGCACCAATACCTGCCATTGATTTGGCGAAAGTACCGAAGTATACATCCACGCCATCAATACAATCCTGTTCTTCATGAGTACCTGCACCGGTTTTGCCCATAGTGCCAAAACCATGCGCATCATCTATCAGTATACGAAAATTGTATTTCTTTTTCAGTTCGATGATGCCTTTCAGGTCACCCTGAGCACCTGACATACCGAAAACGCCTTCAGTTATCAGGAGTATGCCACCACCGGTTTGTTCAGCCAGCCGTGTAGCTCTTTCCAACTGCTTTTCACAGCTCTCAATGTCGTTATGCTGATAAACAAAGCGTTTACCCATGTGCAATCTCACACCATCAATAATACAGGCATGTGATTCAGCATCGTAAACGATAACGTCATTACGGTCAACCAGTGCATCAATGATAGAAACCATTCCCTGGTAACCATAATTAAGCAGAAACGCTGCTTCCATTCCCACAAATTTTGCCAGGTCATTCTCAAGCTCTTCGTGATGTTTGGTATTACCCGACATCATACGTGCCCCCATAGGGTATGCCATACCGAATTCCGCAGCTGCTTTTGCGTCAGCTTCCCTTACTTCCGGATGATTGGCCAGACCTAAGTAATTGTTAAGGCTCCAAACCAAATGTTCTTTGCCGTTAAACATCATATGAGGCCCTAACTCGCCCTCCAGCTTGGGGAATGAGAAATAGCCGTGTGACCACTCCTGGTGCTGACCTATCGGCCCTCCCATCGTTTTCGATATTTTATCAAACAGATCCAATGTATTCTAATTTAAATTACAAATATACCCCTAAAAATGGCTACTGCCAAGGGTTATAACTTTTTATAATAGCTTATAACGTAAAAAGTATACAGATGATATCTATAATCTGTAACAATTATAAGATTATGCTAAAAATAAAAGAGACACAATTGCTGTGCCTCTTTTAATAATTTAATTAACTATTTAGATGATCGGTATTAATCAACATTGTCATGCAGGAATGAGTTATTGTTGCGTATCTCGGTGTTACCATCCTCGTCAGATAATAATGAGAACCTCGATATCTGGCTTTCATCCGATGGCGGAGTTTGCTGCAAAGCTATCTCCTTACGTTTGTAAGCAGGTACATTTTCCAACTCCTGGATATTGCCATTGCGCAGCTTCATGCTCAGATCCTTCAGGCGCATAATACGCTCGCGAGATTTACGCAATTGCTCTTCAATAGACTCATTTGTTTTATTATCGTCTGCACCAACAATAGGTTCCGGTTCAGGTTCTGGTTCCGGTTCTGGAAGCTTTTGTTCAGCGACAGGCTCAAAGTTCATCACCGGTTCTGCTATTTTAAATGTAAGCTCTTCCATAGCAGCGGGCTCTGCAGCAGCAGGTTCTTCCTCAGCCAGGTTATACTTAACAGTGCCTGTATTCTCTTCCTTCGGAGCAAATAGGTCAAATAAACCACTTTGCTTTGGCTCTTCTTTTGGTTTGATATAAGGCTCACTGGCAGCGGCAACTTCAGGTTTTACCTGGTTCACAAATTCGTTCACCACTGGCTTAACCAAGGCATTGTCTTCCGGCATCAGCATTGAAACAACCTTTTTGCTGCTTTGCTCACGCTCACGTTCATCTTTAGTTTGGAAACCGGTAGCAATAATGGTAACCGATATTTTATCGCCTAAAGCTTCGTCGCGGCAGTTACCCCAGATCAGGTCAGCAGCTAAACCGGCTTCTTCCTGTATAAAGTCAGTGATCACGCTCACCTCATCCATGGTAACTTCTTTATCGCCTGAGCTGATATTTAATAGGATATATCTTGCACCTTCAATTTCGTTGTCTTTAAGCAGCGGCGACAATAAAGCGCCTTCCACGGCTTTTAACGCGCGGTTCTCGCCTTCGGCTGAGCTGCTGCCCATTATTGACACACCGCTATCCTTCATCACCGTGCGCACATCTTTAAAGTCAACGTTGATGTAGCCCGGTAAGGTGATGATCTCGGCAATGCCTTTTGCAGCTGTAGTTAAAATGTTATCTGCCTGTGCAAATGCTGAACCTAAGGTTAGGTTGCCAAAGATCTGACGCAGCCTGTCATTAGATATTACCAGGAAAGAATCTACATACTTTTTCAATTCTTCCAAACCTTCCTCAGCCTGCATCTTACGGCGCTTACCTTCAAATGAGAAAGGAGTGGTTATGATGCCCACTGTCAGGATATCCATTTCACGCGCAGCTTTGGCAATAATAGGGCTTGCGCCTGTACCGGTGCCGCCACCCATACCAGCTGTGATGAAAAGCAT
>JBQCEA010000212.1:0-3343 GCA_051960695.1 Mucilaginibacter sp.
TCACACATGAGATCATCCAGAATGATTTGGTGCCTAATTTCCGGTCAGGTAATTACTACGCTGGCTTAGATGCAGCCACCAGCGACCTGATGAAATACACTAAAGGCGAATATAAGTCCGGCAAAAAACCTCAACAGGGGCATAATGAAGGCGGAAGTGTTTTCGCGCTGATCATTATTGTTATCGTTATTCTTATCATCATATTCAGGGGTCGCGGTGGCGGTGGTCATATTATTGATAGTCGCGGCGGTGCAAGTCCGTTCTGGTGGTTCCTTGGCGGAGCAATGCTTGGTCGCGGAAGCGGTGGCTGGGGGGGATTCTCCGGCGGTGACGGCGGCTTTGGTGGTGGTGACAGCGGCGGTGGTTTCGGTGGCTTTGGCGGCGGCGACTTCGGTGGCGGCGGCTCAAGCGGAAGCTGGTAGGAGCTAATTATTGATTTATTGAATGAGTGAATTATTGATTTGTTGAAGATTGACCAATAGATCAATAAGTGGCTTGACAAGCATATGTTTCAGCGTGACTTTTTATTGAACGAGGCGCGTAAGTTTGCCGAAATGCTGGCAAGGTTGATGGGGCTTAAAGCAGAGGGCATAATGGTGGAGTTTAACCATCAAGCTGATAAATTACTGCAACAGGAATATGATATTACGCTTGAACGTTTACTGGCATTGCCTGAGGAAGATTTTCGTGATGACATAGAGAGATTAGGTTATAGTGCCGAAAAGCTGAACGCGCTAAGCCAAATCCTATATGTTTTTGCTGAGCCATTTGCAGATGATGGCGAAACAGCATCGCTTTTAAAGAAGGTATTGATTATTTTTGACGCGTTGGAACAAAAACATCATTATCAATCTTTTGATAATATCGAGAAGCAAAAATTTATACATCAATACTTTATCAAACATGTCCGACCTTAAGTGGAAAACCTGTAGTTCTGAATATATACATAGAGGCCCATGGGCTACGCTTCGTTACGATCAATGCGAAATGCCTGACGGCCGCATTGTAGATGAATATTATGTTCTCGAATATCCTAACTGGGTTAATGCAGTCGCCATTACCGACGAAGGTAAAGTACTGATGGTAAAACAATACCGTCATGCAGCGGGGATAGTTTCGTTAGAGATACCGGGCGGGGTGATAGATGGCGACGAAACGCCTGAACATGCCATGCGTCGGGAATTGCTTGAGGAAACCGGTTACCAGTTTGACGACATTGAGTTACTTTGTACTGTATATGCCAATCCTTCAACTGCTAACAATCATACTTATTGCTACTTAGCCCGTGGCGGCAAAAAAGTTCAGGAACAATCGCTGGATGAACATGAGCATATTGTTGTGGAACAATACACCATTGACGAGATCAAACAGCTTCTTGCCGAAAATAAGATCGCTCAGGCGCTGCATTGCACCGGGTTATTTTATGCGTTGATGAAGTTAGGGGAGATTAAATAAAAGATAATCGTTGTCATTGCCATCCGCCAACTGGCGTGAGGCAATCGCGAACCGTGCATGGAGGTTACTGTTCTCCTTGCGGTTGCTTCGTCGCCTCACCTGGCCGCTTCTCGCAATAACATAGTTTATTACTTTGTTGTTTCAGGCGTTCCATGCACCTTGGAACTGAAACATTGAAACAGGTGAAACGCTGAATCACCGACACAAAAGAATGTCACACTGAGCTCCAGCCTGTCCTGAGTCTGTCGAAGGAAAGTGTATGTGATGGCCCTTACCCTCATGCTTCGAGTGCCTCAGCATGACACCTTCCCGCGCCATTATCATGTCTCCGAACTATGCTTTGTGGTTTTGACTGTCCTGTGAAGAGATGGCTTCGCCATGACGGTTCATTTGGTTTAGCTGGTACACAAATAAAAAACGCCATTACATATCTGTAATAGCGCTCAGAATTTTGTGGGAGGTCGTGGTTATGACATCTTTAGTTTCTTTTGTATATCGGCTACGTATCCTTTGAATTTCTTATCGGTGTCTATCAGGTCTTCAACTGTCTGGCAGGCATAGATCACGGTTGAGTGGTCGCGGCCGCCGAAGAAGGTTCCGATAGATTTTAATGAGCTTTTAGTATGTGCTTTAGCCAGGTACATCGATATTTGCCTTGCCTGTACAATCTCGCGTTTACGCGTTTGTGATTTCACCATTTCGATAGGCACTTCAAAATACTCGCAAACCAGGTTCTGGATGTACTCCATCGAAATTTCCTTTGAAGAATTCTTGACGAAGTTCTTCAGCATCTGCTTGGCTAAGTTCAGATCGATCTCTTTGCGGTTCAGTGTAGACTGTGCCAATAAGGATACCATTGCGCCTTCCAGTTCCCGCACATTGTTATCAATGTTGTGGGCAACGTACTCTACCACATCGTTTGACAGGTCGATACCGTCCTGGTATATCTTATTTTTAAGGATTGCCATACGGGTCTCCAGGTCTGGAACCTGCAGATCGGCCGAAAGGCCCCATTTGAAACGTGACAATAAACGTTCTTCCAAACCTGCCAGATCTTTTGGTGCTTTATCTGATGTAATGATCAGCTGCTTGCCTGATTGGTGCAGGTGGTTAAAAATGTGGAAGAAGAAATCCTGTGTTTTTTCTTTACCGGCAAAGTTGTGCACATCATCCATGATCAGCACATCGATAGCCTGGTAGAAGTTCACAAAGTCGTTAATGTTATTATGCTTAAGGGCATCCACAAATTGCTGGGTGAACTTTTCGCATGATACATACAGTACCAGTTTATCCGGTAGCTTTACGCGAATTTCGTTACCTATGGCTTGCGCCAGGTGAGTTTTACCCAAACCAACACCGCCGTAGATCATCAATGGGTTGAACGAGGTACCACCCGGTTTTGCTGCGACGGCATAACCGGCAGAACGGGCCAAACGATTACAGTCACCCTCAACAAAGTTTTCGAAGGTGTAGTTTGGATTCAACTGCGGATCTACATTCAGTTTTTTCAAGCCTGGTATAACAAAAGGATTCTTGATATCCTTATTAATTGATATAGGAACAGGCATGGATTGATTTTTGGTCTCGGCACCATTGCCGGTCGACGGCATATTGGTGGTGTACGGTTTACTCGACGATTGTTCTACAACAATATTGTATTCGAGGCGTCCTTCTTCTCCAAGCTGTTTTTTTATTGTTTTACGCAGCAGACCTACATAATGTTCTTCCAGCCACTCGTAGAAGAACAAGCTTGGTACTTGTATCGTCAGGACGCTTCCTTCCATGCGCAAGGCCTTGATCGGTTCGAACCAAGTCTTATAACTCTGCGCCGGGATGTTGTCTTTAATGATTTGAAGGCAGCTATTCCAAACGTTTGTACAAGTTTTAT
>JBQCEA010000213.1:0-2492 GCA_051960695.1 Mucilaginibacter sp.
CTTCAGCATGTATGTAAGAAATTTCTTTCAGCTTTAATGCACCTTCCAGCGCCACCGGGAATGAGCTTCCACGGCCCAGGAACAGGCAGTTGGATGAATCTTTAAATTTCTCAGCGATAGTTTTTACGTGATCGTTGGATTCAAGCGCTCTTTCAACCAGTTCAGGTATTTCGTTAAGCTCGGTTAGGTATTCAACCAGTTTGCTTTGGGTAATAGTACCGCGCTGTTGAGCGATATAAAATGCCATTAAAGTTAACACGCTAACCTGTGCAGTAAATGCTTTGGTTGAGGCCACACCGATCTCCGGACCAGCGTGGGTGTATACACCCGCATGTGTGATACGAGGAATAGATGAACCAACCACGTTACAAACACCGAAAATAGTGGCGCCTTTTTCTTTTGCCAGTTCAAGGGCCGCCATCGTATCAGCAGTTTCACCCGATTGGGATATGGCTATCACCAGGTCTTTTTCGGTAATGATGGGATTACGGTACCTGAATTCGGAAGCATATTCCACTTCAACCGGTACACGTGCATATTCTTCTATCAGGTATTCAGCCACTAAACCAGCATGCCATGAAGTACCGCAAGCAACAATTATGATACGGTCCACATTTTTTAGCTTCTCCGCATATTCCTTTATACCGCCAAGCTGTACCTTACCCTTTTCAGGATAAATACGGCCGCGCATGCAATCGCGTATAGAACGTGGCTGCTCATATATCTCCTTCAGCATAAAGTGGTCATAGCCGCCTTTCTCAAGCATTTCCAGTTTCAGGTCAAGCTCGTGGATATATGGGGTTTGTACTGTATTGTCGATGTTTTTGATCAGCAGGTCATCACGACGTATATAAGCGATCTCATTATCGTTCAGATAGATCACATTTTTGGTATACTCAACTATCGGTGTAGCATCTGAGGCTACGAAATATTCGCCCTCGCCAACGCCGATAACCAGTGGACTGCCTTTGCGTGCAGCTATTAGCTGATCAGGTTCGTCAGAACTCATGATCACGATAGCATAGGCACCGATCACTTTGTTAAGGGCTACCCTTACGGCTTCACGAACGTCAAGGCCGGTTTCCTGCTGGATATCTTCAACCAGGTGAACTAAAACCTCAGTGTCAGTATCGCTTAAAAAAACATGGCCTTTTGCTATTAGAGCTTCTTTAATAGTAGCATAGTTCTCGATGATACCATTATGTATAATGGTAAGGTTACGATTGCCAGATGTATGCGGATGCGAGTTACGATCGCTTGGCACACCGTGGGTAGCCCAACGGGTATGGCCCATGCCTATGGTGCCTTTTACATTCAGGTTTTCAGCGAAATGTTCAAGGTCACTAACTTTACCGGCTTTTTTATAAACTTTTAGTTCTTTATCAATTAACGCGACCCCGGCGCTGTCATAACCGCGGTATACCAGGCGATGTAACCCCTTGATAAATACTGGGTAAGCATCCCTAAAACCAAAGTAACCAACTATACCACACATATGTAGATGTTTTTAAATTTAAAAAGTACAAAAATACTTGCCTATACGACAAAAGCAATAATAACGTTTTAAATTTGTTTTAGTTTTTCATGAAAAAGGCCCCATATGGGGCCTTTTCTTATTTATTTATTTTTGTATAAATAATATTTAGTTTGATCCGGGAATTGTATAAAGGAGAATTCTTGTCTTTTACAGAGCCAACAGCAATGGTACGCCCGGCTGTTTGAACAGTAGGCGCTATATCTACAGTTGTTGTATTGGTATTATCTATCGTGGCTATATAAGTGCCATAATCCTTGGTATTTCCATCCATCCGGTCCTGGATATAAGCAGTCACCACAAAATTATAAGTTCCTGCCTTTGGATCACTTTTAGATGGTACAAAATATCCGCCAAATGTAGATATACCTCCTGAACGCGGATCAGTTCCTCCGGCATCCTGTAATTCTATTGGCTGGTGCGCAATATCATACCGGTACATGGTAAGCTTTGGCTGGGCGTGGTACGGAATGGTGCTGCCCGGCGCGGTTGTTATAACCAACTCTGCCCGGTTTATTACAATGCGGCTTCCTACAGTGTCCAAGATGCTTTTAAGATACGGAAAACTTATTTTAGTTTTCAATCCAGCTAACCCCTGCAGGTATATTACATCGCCCGAACCGCTTTTTAGTGCCGTAGTAACAGTAGCCGACGGATTGTGCCTTATTTCTGCCATATGCGTTGTGAGCGGTAATGCCACCATCGAAGTATCAATGGTTGTCCCCGTTTGTACATGGTAATATACATTCAGCGAATCGGCAAGGCTAAACATAAACGTCCCGCCCGCCCCGGTTGTTCCGCTTTTATCAAGAGTGATATACAATCCTTTAACAGCATTTATAAAAGCTGTATTTGAATTTAACTGGCTGGCTGGCGCATTAAATAAGATGCTATTGATAAAGTCCTTATTTATTGGGATACGCAACTGCGGGGCAACCTTCTTTAAAGTATCCGGCGC
>JBQCEA010000214.1:0-2667 GCA_051960695.1 Mucilaginibacter sp.
AGTGGTGTTGTTTGTGCTGCTGTTGCCTGTGTTGATCAAGAATGTTAACCGGAGCTATACCGATAGCTGGCTAAGAAAACAGCGCGATAAGGTACTAAAGCTTGTAAAAGGTCCGGGTATAAAAAACTACATCCAAAATGGCGAAGGTTACGGCAGCTATAATGCCCTGCTGAAAGAGGAATATGTGAGTATTGATGTTGATTCGACCAATGAGACCATTGACACAATAGTTAAAGAAAGGCGTATTGTAGAAGGCGATACCATTCAGTATCGAATATTGATCAACACATTCAAGATCGATAAGCAGAATTATCTGCTGGAAATAGGGAAAAGTATTGACACCATTAATGAGACAACCACACCTTTGCAGAATATCGCCTTCGAGATCTTATTGGGAATGGTGCTTTTAACCATTCTTGCCGACCAAGTTTATTCAACCTACGTATTGAGGCCATTGGGACAGATTATCAAAAGCAAGCTGATCGGCATTAAGTTTCCCCGGCCAACGCCGTACCGCAAGATACATACTACCACCTCTGACTTTGAATACCTGGACATCAGTATCCATAAAATGATCCAGACCATTGAAAGCACCTTTCAGAAAGAGCGGGAGTTTATTTCCAATGCCTCGCATGAGCTGATGACACCAATCTCTATCCTTCAAACCAAGATTGAAAACCTGTTCGGCAGTGAGGAAATAACGGACGAGGTACGTGTACGTCTGGTTGAAATGCAGCGTATCCTTAACCGTTTAAAAAGCATAACCAAGACCCTTTTGCTGATCTCTCAAATAGAGAATGACCAGTTCCTGAAAGAAGACAACATTTCGGTAGATAGCCTGATACATGAGGTTCAAGAAGAAATATCTATCCGCCTGCAAGAGAAAAATATCGACTGCGAAATAGGGATACCCGCTACCTGGAAATTTGTGCAGGTGAATAAATTTTTGCTGTTCAACCTGTTCTTTAATCTCATCAATAATGCCATCAAATACAATAAAGAAGGCGGTACGATCAGGATAACGGGCTACCTCGAAAACAAATTACCCGTAATTGAAATTGCGGATACCGGCATAGGCATTAGCGCCGAGCAGTTACCGCATATCTTTAACCGGTTCAAAAAATTCAGTCAATCTTTAAAACAGGATAGTTTTGGTTTGGGCCTGCCTATTGTTAGGTCTATTGCCGATTTTCACCAGGTACGTATTGATGTTTCTTCTGAGTTGGGTAAGGGCAGTACGTTCAAATTGATATTTCCCGCGAGTTCGATTGAAATTTAATTGGCTTAATATCAAAGAGTAATAGTAAACATTCAATAATAATCTATTAAATCTATAGGAATTATATAATATATTATTACCTTTGTATCACACATGAGGCTGGTTGGCAGTGATAAGAATGGTTCGAATCCATTCCATGTGCCTCTCTCTTCTCATTTTTAGGTTTATAATTGGTTGCAAGAGTTCCTGCCCATCAGGAACTCTTCTTTTTTATAGCGGTTAGTAAAGCAGCTTGTCGTAAGGATAACGATGGGTATGTATCGCCTTGATCTTATCATACAACAAAGCACGGAACTCATCTACATTCTCCTTATTGAGCGCGGAAATAAATATCGCCGGACTGTTATTTTTGGCCATCCAACTTTGCTTAAAATCTTCCAGGCTCATGGTATGGGCTTCCTCACCGGGATGATGGTGCTGAGGCTCGTAAGCATCTATCTTATTGAAAACCGTGATCATCTGTTTATCTATTGCACCCATGTCTTTCAGGGTCTCGTTCACCGTGCGTATCTGATCTTCAAAATTGGGGTGCGAAACGTCTACCACATGCACCAGGATATCTGCCTCGCGAACCTCATCTAATGTTGATTTAAAACATTCAACCAAATGATGGGGCAGCTTACGGATGAAGCCTACTGTATCCGAAAGCAGGAAAGGCAGGTTCTCGATAACTACCTTACGCACTGTGGTATCCAGCGTAGCAAATAATTTATTCTCGGCAAACACCTCCGATTTGGACAGCATATTCATGATGGTAGATTTACCCACGTTGGTATACCCTACCAGCGCCACGCGTACCAGTTGATGACGGTTTTTGCGTTGGGTTTCGTTCTGGCGGTCAATATGCTTTAGCTTTTCTTTAAGCAGTGATATCTTGTTCAGGATCAAACGTCGGTCGGTCTCTATCTGCGACTCACCCGGACCACGCATACCGATGCCACCTTTTTGCCGCTCCAAGTGCGTCCACATACGGGTTAGGCGGGGCAATAAATACTGCAATTGCGCCAGCTCCACCTGCGTTTTAGCCTGTGCGGTTTGCGCACGGCCGGCGAAAATGTCTAATATCAGGTTACTGCGGTCGAGTATTTTTACCTGTAATTCATTCTCAATATTACGCAGCTGCGATGGACTCAGCTCATCGTCGAACACCACAATATCTATCTCCTCGGCCTTTACATAGTCGTGTATTTCTTCCAGCTTACCCGTGCCCACAAACGTCGCACGGTCTGGACGCTGCATTTTTTGGGTAAAGCTTTTAACGGTTAATCCACCGGCAGTTTCCACCAGGAATTTCAATTCCTCCAAATATTCCTTCTCTTGTTCTTCGGTTTCATTGGGGGTTATGATGCCAACAAGCACCACTTTCTCCTGCTTCACAGCAGTATCAT
>JBQCEA010000215.1:0-4211 GCA_051960695.1 Mucilaginibacter sp.
GCCGGTTTGTCCAGCCACCTTAAGGTCAAAGTATTGGGTTCCTGCTGTGCCCATTCCAAACCACCATGTTCACCATATACGCGGATCTTAAGCGCATTTTCTTCACCTGCTGCTACTTGAGACGCAGTAAGAACACCCGTTGCATCATTTTCGAAACGTAATAATACCGCGCCGTCATCATCCAATAATCTGCCGGGTACAACAGTGTTTAATGAAGCATTCATTTGCGTTATTTTCAATCCGGAAATGTATTCAGCTAAATGTGCGGCATGTGTTCCAATATCGCCCATACAGCCTGCCTTGCCAGATCTTTTCGGATCGGTTCTCCATGCAGCCTGGGCATTACCTTCACGCTCAGACAGCTTGCTCAGCCAGCCCTGGTGATACTCAACAAATATTTTTCTCACCTTACCTAACCTGCCGCTTTTAACGATCTCGCGTGCTTCCTTCACCATTGGATAACCCGAATAGGTATGGGTAAGCAACAGCATTAAACCTGTTTCATCCAGTTTCTTTTTCAATTGCCTGGCCTCATCTATAGTAAATGTTATGGGTTTTTCGATCACTACATTAAAACCGTGATCTAATGCCATCATAGCGGGAGCAAAATGGGCAAAGTTTGGTGTTACTATCGTTACAAAATCCATACGTTTATCAGCAGGCAGCTGACTTTCCGCACGGATCATTTGTTCGTAATTTGTATATATTCTATCGTCGGGCAAAAAAAGCATTTTACCGCTTTCAATTGCCAGGTCTTCATGCAAGCTTAGCGCACCGCATACCAATTCTATTAAACCATCCATGTTAGCGGCAATGCGGTGTATGGCGCCTATAAAGGCATCCTTACCACCTCCTACCATGCCCATGCGCAGTTTTCTTTTGCTCATATTGTGTTAGTTAAGTAGTTGATTGAGTTAGACTAAGTTGGATTACGTCGACTAAGCTTAGGCTGACCGTAAACCAATCAACTACTTAACTCAATCAACTTAATCCAACTAAAAATCAGGACAGCGCCCAGGCTTTGTCACCTTTTTTGTAAGGGATGCAGCCGTCATATCTTCCCGGAACAGGAACATAGCGTAAAGCCTTGGTACAGCCAACCTCTGATGTGAAATAACCTAATAAAGTAAGCTCTTTCATCATCCTGAAATAGTGGTTAGGGTCTTTTGGCTTTTTAGTTTTTGAGTATTCTTTCTGCTCTTTGTCAAGATCAGTTAATAATGCGGTTTTCTGAGTAGCATCCAGGTCCATGAATTTCTTGCTGAACTTCTTGTTGCTGGCTTCATCTACTTTACCAATGCCCTTCAGGAAAACATCCTGATCATTTGGCCAGTAGCAATCGCGTACCATTACAGCCATAAATGGACCTACTTTAGCCGCTTTTGCACCCGGACTGCTTTGAGTATCGGGCAAAATAGTATCAGCTATCTCATCCAAAAAGGCAACATGGTCCTGATCGAACAGATCAGCAACTGTGGTGTTATTAGGCCTGCAGCCTGAGAGTAAAAATTCAGCGCCGACGAGTGTGCCGCCCATGATAAGGGCTACTCTTCCGATGGCTTCTCTTCTATTCATTTTAGTTATTGGTTTACTGAATTAATGAATTATTTTATCTAATTGGTTTGCAGGTATGAAAATACTAATAATTTTTATACCTGCATATTTTTATCCTTTTAATACAAATCCGTCCCTGTAATGACGTTTTACATATTCGTTAACGGCGTCAAAGTTGGTTACCTTCATGTTGTCGTTATCCCATAGTAATTTAGTACCTCTTGGACCTTTGTGTTTCAGGTCGTGGCCTCTTACTGCCAGGTTAGCCATTAATAGTGCTTCGGTTAATGGACCAGCCATTTCAAACGGAGAGCTTAACTCCATTTTGCCGTATCCGGCCAAACAGCCGTCTATCCATTGACCATAATGGCCTTCAGAACCGTGCGGTACCCTTTCATATTTTTTAGGCGCATTGGCTTCTTTGGTACGCGAAGTAGGCAATAACTGCGGATTAACTGAATAAGTTCCGGCCATCATTTTGCCTTTGGTTCCGATAAATAATATACCGTTGCCGTCGTCACCAAATACTTCATCCGGACCTAACTCTTCAGGACGGGTTGGCTGTATACCACCATCCATCCAGTGCAGGGTAACATCACCCTGTGTTTTATCGGTCTTAGGGAAGGTTAATGTGATATGACTTGACGGAGGGCAGCTATCAGGGAAGTGGCCTTCAGTGAATTCGCCAACATATACCGTACCTACACTTGCCTGTACATCCTTAACATATTTTAGATTCAGAGCGCGGAAAGGAGCTTCTACCAAATGGCAACCCATGTCGCCTAATGCACCTGTACCGTAATCCCACCAGCCGCGCCAGTTGAACGGAACAAGGTTATCCACATAGTCCTTATAAGGTGCGGTACCCAACCAAAGGTCCCACGCTAATTCCTGAGGTACTTCAGCTTTAGTTTTTGGCCACGGAATACCTTGAGGCCACACAGGACGATTGGTCCAGCAGTAAACAGTATGCACGTCGCCTATTAAGCCGGCATCATACCATTCAGCCATTTGACGGGTACCGTCATTTGACGCACCCTGGTTACCCATTTGTGTTACTACTTTATATTTTTTAGCGGCTTCTGTTAATAAACGGGCCTCCCAAATATCATGTGTAAGCGGTTTTTGCACATATACGTGTTTGCCTAACTGCATGCCCGAATAAGCAATTACGGCGTGGTTGTGGTCGGGGGTAGAGACCGACATCGCATCAAAATGCTTATGCTCTTTATCTAAAAGTTCGCGCCAATCCTTGATATACTTGGCATTCGGAAATTTCTTTCGTGATCCGGCAGCCCGGCGGTCATCAACATCTACCAGGTAGGCAATTACAGCCTTCCCGGTCCTGTCGAAATGATTAATGTCGTCCGCGCCCTTTCCTCCCACACCTACAGAGGCTATCACCAGTTTATCACTTGGAGCGATATAACCTTTTCCGCCTAATACATAGCGCGGAATGATCATAAACCCTGCCGCAGCCACAGCGCTTTGCTTGATAAAATCCCGCCTTGAGGGATTTTGGGGCACATCTTTAGATTCTTTAGTCATTGGTATATGTTTAATAATTATTGAATACCGAATTATAGAATTATTGATTATTGTCTGAACCGCTGATTTAAAGTTGTTTTGATTTGTATGAGCAAACCACTCACTCAATCAACTTATTCAGCTTTATCAACTCAACTATACATTTCCTTTTTTCAATTCCTCTACGGCATGATTTGCTGCGCGGGCAGTAAGTGCCATATAAGTTAATGACGGATTTTGGCAAGCTGTTGAAGCCATACAAGCGCCATCAGTTACAAATACGTTCTTGGCATCCCAAACCTGGTTCCACTCGTTCAACACCGATGTTTTAGGATCGCGGCCCATGCGTGCTGTACCCATTTCGTGGATGCCACGGCCTAATACCGGTTCGCTGGTGAAAGTTTGTACATTCTTCACACCTGCAACTTCCAGCATTTCCTTGGCATCATTAGCCATATCGATACGCATTTTTCTCTCGTTGTCACGAACAGTAGCGTCAATAGCCAGCACTGGCAAGCCCCAGTGATCTTTTTTATTCTTATCGAGGGTACATTTATTATCATGATATGGCAATGTTTCACCAAAGCCACCGATATATGCCTGCCATGCTCCTGGTTCTGATAATGCGTCCTTAAATTCACCGCCTATGCTCATTTCAGGTATAGCCCTGCCCCATTCTTCACGGCCTGCACCGCCCTGGTAACCAAAGCCACGGATATAATCGCGCTTTTCACCATTAAGGTTTCTGAAGCGTGGAATGTAAACACCATTCGCACGACGCCCGAAATAATATTTGTCCTCATAGCCTTCTACCAAACCGGCTGCACCTACACCTAAGTGGTGGTCCATCAGGTTGTGGCCCAGCTCACCACTGCTGGATCCTAATCCATCAGGCCAGATATCCGTAGCTGAGTTCATCAGCACCCAGGCTGAGTTCAGTGTCGAAGCATTTAAGAATATGATCTTGGCAAAGTATTGATAGGTCTGGTTGTTCTGGGCATCCAGTACCTCTACGCCCTTGGCTTTCTTGGTGTCCTTATCGTACAAGATCTTGGTTACGATCGACCATGGCCTTACCGTCAGGTTGCCTGTTGCCACAGCTGCAGGCAGTGTCGACGACTGGGTGCTGA
>JBQCEA010000216.1:0-3666 GCA_051960695.1 Mucilaginibacter sp.
AAACTTTCAGTCATAGCACCAGCTTTTACATCCCATACAGTTACAAATAAGCCGCAGACGTTTGACTGGATCAATAACCTGCGTGTTATTGCCTTGTTTGCTGTCGTCGTTTTGCATACAGCTTCGCTATTGCTGATGGATTTCAAAAAGTCGCCGCTTAGCGATTGGATGGCGGCCGACCTGTACAATGCCCTTACACGCTTTGCCGTGCCTGTTTTTGTGATGATCACCGGTGCATTACTGCTTCACCGCGAATATGAATTAGGTGATTTCCTGAAACGGCGTTTATCAAGAGTGATCTGGCCGTTCTTATTCTGGAGCCTGGTTTTCATAGGGTATTCGTGGTATAATGAAGACCTGAACTTTACCGCAGATGCATGGGGAGATATACGCATTGTATTGCATCAGCTTAAATATGGTGCATACTATCATTTGTGGTATGTGTATATGCTCATTGGCTTGTACCTGATCATTCCGGCTATAAGTCGTTTTGTGCGTAATGCAACCGAAAAAGAAGTGCAATACTTTTTGATAGTATGGTTTATCGTGATCGCTTTTAGTCAGCCGTATCTGTCGCATTTCATGCCTCAGGTCGATGTAAGGTATTTTACAGGTTATATCGGCTATTTGGTGTTAGGACATTACCTCACGTTTAAAAAACTGCCACAACAGGGACTCAAAACGCCGTTGGCAATATTCTACCTGATGTGCCTTGCAGGGATAATCCTTGGTACTTACTTTTTAACTGCTGCTACGGGTAATATCAGCACGATTATGTATGAACCGCTTGGGCCATTTATAATACTCTATTCTGCCTGTATATTCCTATTGGCGAGGATCACATTTTTCAAATTACCGGCAGGCTTAGTCAAACTTCGTAACTTGATAGGCGGCTTTAGTCTGGGTATTTATCTATGCCATGCTCTTTTTCTGACCTTAATGGATGACTGGGGCATTAGTTATAAGCTTTGTAATCCTTTTATCAGCATACCTGTAACGGCATTGGTATGCTTCATCCTCTCATTTATACTGATCTATATTTTGAGCAGGATACCGGTAATAGGCAAGTACCTGGCGGGTTAAGTTGGGCATTATCTCATTAAGAGCGAATTAGCTGAAATTTAAAGCTAATTTTATATATTTGATGTTAATTTTTTTAACTATTGACATTCCAGGATTTTAAATTCAACGAGCATCTTAATGAAGGTATCCTTAGCATGGGATACAATACCCCCACGCCGGTACAGGAAATGGCGATACCTATTGTATTGGAGGGTAAAGACCTGATCGCTTGTGCGCAAACAGGCACAGGTAAAACAGCATCATATTTATTACCGGTTCTGCATAAAATTGCAGAAGCGAATGAAGGGCATAAAACTACAGCACTCATTTTAGCACCTACACGTGAATTGGCCCAGCAAATAGATCAGCAGGTTGAAGGACTGGCTTACTTTACCGGCTTGAGTTCCATTGCTATATATGGCGGGGGTGACGGCATTGTATATGAACAGCAGCGCCGCGGTATTCAAAATAAAGTAGATATCATTATCGCAACGCCGGGCAGGCTGATCGCTCACCTTACATCGGGTGTTTTAAAGCTCAACCATATCAAATACCTGGTGCTGGATGAAGCCGACCGTATGCTGGACATGGGCTTCCTCGGAGATATCATGCGTATCATCCGCGATGTGCCTCACCATCGTCAAACATTGCTTTTCTCGGCAACTATGCCAGGGCCGATCCGGAAACTGGCGAGCACGATACTGAAACACCCTGAACAGATAAACCTGGCTACTTCACAGCCGGCTGAAGGTATCAATCAGCAGATATATAAAGTTCATAACGAACAGAAATCAAAGCTGGTGACTATGCTGCTTAGAAATGGCGGTTACACCAGTACCATCATATTTGCCAATACCAAGGACGAGGTAAAAAGACTGAGTAAAGAACTAAAGGCTGCGCATATCAAGGCCAATGCATTTCACTCGGATTTTGAGCAGACAGAACGTGAGCAGATATTGCTTGATTTTAAGAACAGGGAACTACCTGTTATCATTGGTACGGACGCGCTTTCGAGAGGTATTGACGTGGAGGGCATCGACCTTGTGATCAATTACGATGTGCCGTCAGACCCGGAGGATTATATTCACCGCATTGGCCGTACTGCGCGGGCAGAAACTACCGGGACAGCTATTACACTTGTGAACGAGCGTGATAACCGCAAGTTAAAGATCATAGAACAAATGATAGGAAGGAGTATAGATGAAATCCCGCTTCCGGCAGAGTTGGGTGAAGCACCGGTGTTCAGAGAACACAAGCCCCATGACAAGCGCAGGAATAACCGTAATAATTTCAGAAAAAAAAAGAAATCGGCTAACAAAAACAAAGGGTCTGCTCAATAGACCTTAATTGATGTGTCACGATGATTTATCTTTTTTCAATATCTCGTCAGTAAAATGCTCTTTCGTTTTTGGGTTGGCGAACTTTTTAGCATTGTAGGCCTTTGAGTCGCCTCGAGGTATGCTCAAACTTTTCCAGTCGCTGTCAGCAACCATTTTAGCAATGTAAACGATCTGTCCTACATGATAGGGATAATGTGCCAACTGTCGATTAATGGCCTCCATTACTGTATGGCCCTGATTACGGATATAAATGATCTTTTGCAGATCGTCCTCTTTCAACTGTTTTAATGTATCGAGCAGGCATTTCCAGCCTTCTTCCCATTTAGCCAGCAGTTGCTCTTTGGTACTTACTGCATTCTCAAATTCTGCATCCCGGTTGCGCCATTTCTTTTCTCCGTCACTGGTCAGGAAATCAGTCCATCGCGAAAGCATATTACCCCATAGGTGCTGAACGATTACAGCAATACTATTACTTTCGGGGTTATATTGCCAGAAGAGCTTCTTATCTGGTAACTGCTCCATCGCTTTTTCACCAAGAAATTTGTAGTATTCAAACTGCTTGATAACACTTTCGAGATAACCGGTGCCCATGATTATTTGTTAATTTTAAAACAAAGTTAGGTCATAAATGCTTAAAGTTAACAAAACCAAAAGCTATGATCGATCCGGAAAATGAAATACCATTAGATGACTCTGATGACCTTGATAAAGAGGATCAAATGAGCCAACAGGACATCCATTCAAACGGTTTGGAAGAAGAAAGAGTACCATCCGGGCCAAACGACCCGCCGGGAACTGATTTCCTGGAAGAGTCTTACAGAGCAGCAGATTCCTCATTCACGCTTGAGCCTAATGATGCGCCTGAAAAGAAAGACGACAAAAAGAAATAGTTATTCCTTACGAACGATCTTACTGTTTACCTCGATCTCATTGAGTAATCCCGGTGTGCTCATCGTGCTGCTATAGCTCTTATTGGGATTAGTGTGTGACATTTTATCAATATCACTGTCGGTTTGATCAAGTTCCTTAAACAGGATATTGATCTCCTTCAAATGCGAGTTAAAGAACTTTACCTTGTTATTATATGCTTCTATCTTATAGTTATTGGCAGCTGCTGTTACCTGTTTGGATGTATCAGCAGGCATGTAGCTGTAAGGTGATAAATTACTTACCGTAGTTTCGATCGGTACAAGCGACGGCGAAGCATCTTTTGGGTCGAGTGCAACCAGGTTTAGCCTTACAGGGTCAGGGTTATAACTTACCA
>JBQCEA010000217.1:0-4024 GCA_051960695.1 Mucilaginibacter sp.
CTAAAGGTAGTATCCCCCAATGCCCAAACACCTCTGAACGAGCGATGCTTGCTACCAAGCTGTTCGAGGTTGATGGTCAGGATGATGTCCTTTTTGGGTACGGGCAGGTGATCAGCAAACCAACGGGAGCCTTTGAGATTCAGCTCTTCACCACAGAAGAAAGCAAATATGACTGTCCTTTTCCCCGAACGGGCCGACAGCATTTTTGCTGCGCCGAGTTCAGCTACGCAACCGCTGGCATCATCGTTAGCCCCGTTGTAAATATGTTTGCCAATATGGCCGATATGGTCAAGGTGCGCGCCGACGACAATGGTTTGTGGCGAAGCCCCAGGCAGGACACCCACGACATTATAGCCAGGCTTGTTTTCGGACTTATAACTGAGCTTTACCTCTATGCTATCCCCGGTAGTCAGTATTTTTGCAAGCGTTGGGCTTACCATAATCGTTGATACCCCCACAGCCTTAACCTTTCCATCGGGAATATAATGCAGGTAACCAAACCGATATTGGCGAATGACGGTGGTCTCCCAATCCTTTGATTGATCTGCATTCGGTAGCAATATCACGCCTACCGGATTGCCCTTGACATTATCACCTGCCTTTAATACCATCCATTTGCCGGCCTTAGCGACGCCCCGCCCGATCACGATGAAATTTTGCGCATTGTGTTGGTAGGTTTTACCTCCAATCATCAGCTTGCTTCCTGTATAATCATCCCAGCTAAAGGGGACAGCTTGCAGGTACGCTTTTTTGATGCCTGCGCTTTTTAATTGCGACAGGACATAGTTCGCGGCCCTCAGGTATCCCGGCGAGGCGGTGAACCGGCCCTCTGTGGCATCCGAGGCGATGCCATACATATCTTTTTTTAACGATGCAATAGTTTGCGCTTGACTTTGAAAACTTCCTGCCGCCAAAAGCATCATGATAAAGTACTTTTTCATGTTATTGACGATTGATCTTCATGACTTGCTTGCCGTTCTCATAAACGATCAGCGAATGCGTATCCGGAAACTCAAGCTGTACATCATAACCTTCGAGGAAGAATTTGCTATCTGATTCGGGAAACAGCACGGCAGTAGGTACTCCGTCACCGGATACTTTGATCGCGTTACCGTCCTGTTCTACCTTCATCAGCTTTCCGTTGCCTTGGGCATAGGTACCGGTGTGGCTTTTAATCACCCGGTCTGCAACGGTTATTCTTTGATGTATACCGGCGCCCTTGTTCATAGTTTCCAGGATCTGCGCCCCAAAAGGAAGCGCGCATTTAATCACCTGGTCGGTCACAAACATGCCGTTGTCAGCATTGGTCATTATGACGACACCACTTTTCGATCTTGGCAGGAAAACGGCCATGGTGCGTACGCCTACGTCTGAACCGCCATGTTCCAGCACATATTCGCCGTTTGGCAGGCCCTTGACCAGTCCCCAGCCCAAGCCCCGGTAATAATTTTCCTTGACCTTTGCCTGTGGGCGAATCATATCAGCGAATAGCGTATCCTGTAAACCAAGGCCATTCATGGTTGCAATGCCCAGCTTGCAATAGTCATCAATTGTAGTGATCAGATCGTCCGCGGCGCTTACGCCCGTTTGGATGGAAATACTATAGCGGGCGCCCTGTCCATCGTGCCATTGGGCAAAGCGATTGGTATCCAGTTTTTTGCTCCAGTATTGCGTGTTCGCCATACCCAGCGGCTTAAACAGGTAAGTGTTCATCAATACATTTAAGGGCTGGTGAAATTTATTTTCGAGTGCGCGGCGCAGATATTCGAAGCCTTCACCTGAATAGCCGAATTTGGTGCCCGGCTCGAAATTGAAACGCAATTTATTGCCGCCATTATCCGTGCGCCAATTGGGGAAGCCAGTTTGATGACTCAGTACAATGCGACTTGTGATCTTATTCAAATACGGGCTACCCGCAATGTCCGGGTCGATCCAATAGTTTGCAAGCGGTTCGTCGAGGTTCCATAAACCAGCCTGAACCAGTTTCATCACGAGCATGCCGGTAACGGGCTTGGTTTGCGAAGCGATGTTGAACAAAGCATTGGCGGGCGCCGGATGCCCCTGTTGTAAATTACCGAATGTTTTTAGCCATTTGATGCGGCCGTTCTCTATAAGCCCTACGCCTGCGCAGGGTACGTGGTTTTGCGCCATCCAGACCGGGATGTTACGAACGAGCGATTGGATCACTGAATCCTTTTGAGCAAAAACCGCGTTGCTGATGATCAGAAAAATAATGATGAGGTTGACTTTCATTTTCATAATTTTAAGATTATAAACCAAAAGTATCCCGGCTCCAGATGCCTAAAAAATAAGAGTGACAAGCACGTACAGATTGATGATGAACGTAGATAAGATGATGATAACCCCCTTTTGCGACGTTCATCACCGGATCAGGTACGTTTATCCCCAAAATTTGGCGATGACTGATAGCCTTGCTTTATTTGAATAATGAAACAGTTCGACTGGACACGATTATTTACCTGGCCCAATAAGGTTTACACGCAGTTAGTGTTCTGGGTCATCGTGTTTTTTCTTTACATAATATTAAAAGAATATCCACAGAGAATGAGCGGTATTACGCTCATCTGCCTTGTACTGCAGGAAACACTTGAACTAATTATTCCCTGCTATTCGCAGAACCTGCTGGTGCTGCCCCTGCTCAGGAGGCATAAGTGGCTATGGGCCGTTTCGGTCTACGCGTTACAGTTGTTCGTGCTCATTAAATTTTTGCCGTATTTGCTCAATGGAATCGGACAGCTGTTTGTCGCTGTATTTCATATCAGTGATGTGGTCGACTGGCGCGATCAGCATTTTGCTTTTACTATGGTAGCCTTTACCATCATCGCCACCTTTACCAAAGCCGGGCTCGACCGTTTGATACGCGATAAAGAGCAGCGCGAAAACGAGTTGCGGCATCTGAAAGCGCAGCTGAACCCACACTTTTTGTTCAACACGCTGAATAATCTGTATGGCCTGTCCGTTGCGGAATCAAAGCAATTGCCGGGCCTGATGTTGAAACTATCTGATCTGCTGCGCTATTCCCTATATGACACAAGCCAGCATTATGTAGCGCTGCAAAAAGAGGTGGATTATATGGCCAATTACGTCGAGCTGGAACGCATCCGGCTAAACGGCAAGTCGGATATTCAATTGCAACTGGAGGGTGATAGCCAGGAACGATACATTGCACCTTTGCTCATGATCGTATTTGTCGAAAACGCTTTCAAGCATTTCTCGGCGGCAAAGGGCAAGCCGGCATTCATACATATACTGCTCGCAGTTAAGGCTGACCAGTTGCATTTAAACATCACTAATTCTGTCGACCCTGAATACGTACCCATACCTTCGGCTAAGCGCAAGGGCGGCCTCGGATTGGAGAACGCGCGCCAGCGGCTTCAGCTAATTTATCCCGGTCAGCATCAGCTTAGGGTCCATAAAAGCGCAGATACCTTTGAAACCGACCTTATCATTGAACTGACATGACATTAAGCTGTATCATTGTTGAAGATGAGCCCATTGCACGTGATATTTTGCGAACCTATATCTCGCAGGTGCCTTACCTGAAGCTTTTGGGTGAATGTGACGATGCCTTTGAAGCCATGCAGCTGATCAATAAGCAGACGGTGGACCTGGTATTCCTGGACATCAATATGCCACGACTAAGTGGCCTGGATATGCTGCGGACCTTAAAAAAATATCCCGCCATCATTGTCACCTCTGCCTATCCCGAATATGCGCTGGAAGGTTTCGAGCTTTCGGTCACAGATTACCTGTTGAAGCCATTTTCATTTCCACGTTTTGTACAGGCCACAGAAAAGGTACTTGGCCAGAGCCAGCTTAGTGAACAGGCCCATCCGCAGTCCGAAAACGGGGATTTTCTGATGGTCAAATCGGATAAAAAACTGACGAAAGTATTTTTCGGTGATATTACTTATGTGGAAGCCTACGGGAACTATATTTTCGTTTACTGCGGGCAGGACCGAATCATGTCCAAACAAACGCTCACGCAGTTCGAAGAACAGCT
>JBQCEA010000218.1:0-5964 GCA_051960695.1 Mucilaginibacter sp.
AATATTCCTTCTCTTGTTCTTCGGTTTCATTGGGGGTTATGATGCCTACAAGCGCCACTTTCTCCTGCTTCACAGCAGTATCATAAAACTTTTTTCTCATTCAGTAAATGATCTATCAATCAAAATGCCAAGTTAAATATTTCGCTAAAATGGCAGAAGGTAAAATTTAATCGCAAGTGTTTCAAGTGTTTCATCCACCATATCTCTGAAACAGTGAAACAGGTGAAACACTAAATCATTATTAAATTGCGTCATGCCAAACTTGATTCGGCACCCCATTATGCGGGTTAACTGGCTTATGATATCTTGAAACAAGTTCAGAATGACATGAAGGTTTTGTTTCACTTGTTTCACACACCACAGTACCGAAACAGTGAAACAGATGAAACACTGAATCATTATTAAACTGCGTCATGCCGAACGACGCAGTCGGAGGGAACTTAAACGCCATGCACACCCGCCTGTCTATCGTATAAGATTTCTCTTCGTTCCTCATCGAAATGACGTGGACTTTGTTTCAGATGTTTCACACACCATGTCTCTGAAACAGTGAAACATCTGAAACACTGTATTTATTAATTTTTTATTTTTACTTTTTTCCACTCAACCAATTTTTCATTCAATAAGTCATATTCATAAAGATTTCTTTTCAGACTATCTATATAAACCCAGCTATCAGATATATACCTTGGATTGATACTATCTGTATCCCTCATATCATGACCGACATTGAATATCCAATAAGTTGCAGTGTCAGTTCTTTCTACCTGGTCGAAAACCCATTCTTCATTTAATTTATCATTCAACGCACTTTTTACCAGCGTGTTATTAGTGTGTTTTATATATGAAATAATTAATGTATCAACCCAATCAGGATATATATTCTTATCTGATGTTGCTATAGTTGTTTTCTTAGCATCTGACTTTCTTACTAATACATTTGAAGTATCCTTGTTTAGCCGATGTTTTTGCTTGTTGATTTTTGGTTGCGAACAACTTATGCCAAGCATTGCGACAAAAAGGATAAGAATATATTTCATTATATAAGGTTGTAGCTAAGTTATTATTATTATTTATTTACTCGCCCACCTTTAATCATCTTGTTTCTAATGTTTCAAGTGTTTCGCTGTTTCAGGACTGTGAACACTGAAACGCATGGAACGTTTAGTTTTATCCACTATTTTCGTAACTTTATAATATGACTTTGGTAGAGCTAAAAAAATCGATCCATCAAAAGGTGGATAATCTGGATGATCTTGAATTACTTGAGCTTATTAACCAGCTTGCACATAAAAAGGATGATATTTTTATCATACCTCAAAACATGAAAGAAGGAATAAGGCAAGGCGAACAGGATATAAAAAACGGCGATATCTTTAGCATGGAAGACTTTGAAAAGAAGTATGAGCAATGGCTAAAAGGATAGTTTATTCCCGGAAAGCCTTTTCTGATATTGACCGAATAGTTGAATTCAATGACCGAAGAAATCAATCGGGCAAGTACTCTAAAAAATTCCTTAAAAATTTAAAGATCCATCTCGAATTGTTAAGCCGTAATTCTTTTATTGGATTAGTTACGGACGAATCCGAAGTGCTAATCTCTATTTGGGATAATTACTATATTTTCTATGTTAATAAAGACGAAGAAATAGAGATAAGATCAATCTATCATCAAAAAGAAAACGTCCGATAGTTCTACAACTCCTTCACAAACTCCTTCATCGCTGCACCGGGATCAGCTTGCTTCATAAAGTTCTCACCGATGAGGAAACCGTTAAAACCGGCCTTCTTTAATTGCTTAATGGTCTTGGGGTTACTGATGGCGCTTTCAGATATTTTCATAAAATCCGAAGGGATATGTTCAGCCAATTGGTAAGAAGTTTCTATTGAAACCGTAAAATCAGCCAAGTTACGGTTGTTCACACCTATTGCGTCAAGGTTGGGATTGATGCTTCGCTGTAACTCCTCCAGATTGTGCACTTCCAGCAATACATTCAACCCCAGGCCTTTGGCTTTCGATGCAAGCTGTTGTATTTGATCGGGCGTCAATATCGCGGCGATGAGCAAAATAATATCCGCACCCCATGCTTTTGCTTCCAGCACCTGGTACTCGTCGATCATAAAATCCTTACGCAGAATGGGGATCTGGTTAACCTTACGGGCGGCCTGAAGATCAGTTTTATTGCCCATAAAAAATTCGGTATCAGTGAGCACAGACAAGGCCGATGCCCCTGCTGCTACATATCCGTTGGTTACATTTTCAACCGAAACCTGGTCGTTGATAACTCCTTTAGATGGCGACTTACGTTTAAACTCCGCGATGATGCCTGTACGGTTTGGATCGAGCAGGAAATTCCTAAATGATAAAACATCCCGGTTAAAATATTCTGAAGCCTCCAGATCAGCATAGCTAACCTGCTTTTTAGCTGCTTCTATTTCTATCTTTTTATGTGCTACTATCTTGTCAAGTATATTCATACCCCATAACCCCCAAAGGGGAAATTTTTTTAATGTAAATGTTATTAAATTTTAACGAAGTGAGCTTCCACCCTTTCATCTCCGCCTTCAGATGATTGTGGGGTTAGCCAGTTTTGCATCATCTCCCTGCCATATTCAGTAAGCACTGATTCCGGATGGAACTGCACCCCGCGTACATCATACTGCTGGTGACGCAATGCCATAATGCTGTTGTCCTGTTCATCAATGGCGGTTACCGTGAATACATCCGGTAAACCGTTAGCATCCACTACCCACGAGTGGTAACGGCCTACTTTGAAGCTTTGAGGAAGGCCCGCAAATATCTTTTCGTTTGGGTCGGTTACTTTTATTGGCGTGGCAATGCCATGCATCGGCCTGCTAAGGTTATACAGCTTGCTGCCAAATGCTTCAGCTATAGCCTGCTGACCTAAACACACGCCAAAGATGCTCTTGGTTGGTGCATATTTTTCAATCACCTGCAAAAGCAAACCTGCTTCTGAGGGTATGCCCGGCCCCGGCGATAGAATGATATGACTATAAGCGTCCACATCCTCCAGCTTGAACTGGTCGTTACGCCAAACATCACACTCCAAGGCTAATTCGTTTACCAGGTGCACCAGGTTATAGGTGAAGGAATCGTAATTGTCTATAATAAGTATTTTCATTTTTACACACCCTCTATTCCCTCTCAAAGGAGGAATTATTATTGTTGGTTTTAAACTAATCTCTGATCACTGCTTAACTCATTACAGTGATTCTGCCATCTCAATGGCTTTTCGCAGTGCAGCTATCTTATTGTCCACTTCTTTAAGTTCGCTTTCGGGGTTCGAGTCGGCTACAATACCTGCACCAGCCTGGTAATGCAGCGTATTATTCTTACTCAGAAAAGAACGGATCATGATGGCATGGATAAAATCCCCGTTGAAACCCAAATAACCTATGGCCCCGCTGTAAAAACTACGTTTAGTTTTCTCATTCTCATCAATGATCTCCATAGCCCGGTACTTAGGTGCTCCGCTCAGCGTTCCGGCCGGAAAAGTATCCGCTACGATCTTGAACGATGACACATTATCCCTGAGTTTGCCGCTTACATGCGATACCAAATGGATGAGATGCGAGTAAAACTGCACTTCTTTAAATGCCTTTACTTCTACCTGCTCACAATGGCGGCTAAGATCATTACGGGCAAGGTCGACCAGCATCACGTGCTCAGCCGATTCTTTGGGGTCATTCTCCAATTGACGGGCTATTTCCGCATCCTTAATATCATCGCCGCTGCGTTTAAATGTACCGGCAATCGGGTAAATGCTGGCAACGTTATTGGTAATGGTGATCTGCGCCTCGGGCGAAGAACCGAATATCCTGAAATCGCCGTAATCAAAATAAAACAGGTAAGGCGATGGGTTAATGGAACGCAAAGCGCGGTAAACATTAAACTCGTCGCCTAAAAATTGTTTGGAGAACGCCCTCGAAGGTACGATCTGGAACACATCGCCGCGGAAAATATGCTGCTTCATCTTATCCACAATGGCCATAAACTCGTCGCCGGTCAGGTTTGATTGCTCTACCGCATCGCTTTTAAACTTGTATTCGGGAAAGTTCTTGTTTTGGATCAGGTATTCCAGCTTTTGCAGGCCACCGTTCTCGGGCTGCCCTTCCGGCTGGTTCTGAAACATATACAGCTCGTTTTTAAAATGGTCTATGGCGATGATATACCTGTAAATATGGTATTGCATTACCGGTATCTTGCGCGGATCATTACTGCCATCCTTCAGGCGGATGGTTTCAAAATGCTCGACAGCTTCATGGGTAAAATAACCGAATATACCATTGGATATGATCTTGCCGGGATCTTTATTTACGTCAAAGCTTGCAACAAACGCACTGATTTCATCAACCAGGTCGAAGCTGCAGGGCTCTTTGGTTTCTGTCACTCCGTCGGGGTAGTTTATTTTCAGTTGGCCGTCGTTCAGCACCAAACCGCTGATGGGCTCACAGCAAACATAGCTTACGCTATTCTCCCGGCTATGATAATCGGAACTTTCCAGCAAAAGTGAATTGGGGAACACATCACGCAGGCGCAAATAAGTGCTTACCGGCGTTGTGGTATCGGCTAATAGTTTTTTAGAGGTAGTTGTTATTTTATATTTTTTCATTTGTCTTGATCACGTTGTAAAATAAAAAACCCGGCGATTGGTTGGCGCCGGGAGTTCACAGTAGGTTTACAATTGATTAGTATCTCATATCAAAAACGTCTCCGGCTACTATTTTCATAGCGCCACCAGCTGTTGTTTTTGTTGTTTTTAATCATCGCGGTCACAAATTTATAAAGAAATTTGAATTAGCAAATTTTTAGTCAAAATAATTTGCTGTTATCAATCCCGTTACTGCTTTTAATTAACGGTTAATAATGTTAATTACTTAAGCTTACGAATGGGTCATCGCCAGCAACCCTCTCTGGCTCAGTATAATAGTTACTACTATAATAACCAGTGCCAATGTGTAAAAAATAGCGATGGCTTTATGCTTATTTTCAGTCATCACAGCCTTCTTTGATTTGCTATGGCCGATGGTGATCAGGATAATAGCTATAACCATAGCAGTAATATGCTCAACGGTCCAGTAACGTAAGGTATTGTCTTTCATCACCCCGGCAGTGAATTGTACGAACGGGCTCAGGAAATATAACACCAGACCGATAAGCAATTGGGTATGCGCCGAAATAAGGGTGAACAAGTTCAGCTTGCGGTTACCCCCGCTATAAGGTTTTTTGCCCAGCCAGTCAGCCCAGGCGCGGATTATAGCTAACAAAAGAAGCAATAGAACAATATACCTGAAACCGGAGTGCAGGTACCTGAAAAAGCTGTATGTATTCATTGGGATAAATTATTTGTGAAAAGTAAATAGCTAAGAGATTTATTGCCTGTTAAGATGCAACAAATATATGCATTTATACAAGTTCGCGGCATCAACCTCTGCAATTTGCATAAGCAACTTTACCGCAAGTTTGCTGCGAAGTATGGTATAAAGGCGAATCTGTAGAACAGGATTTTTGGAAAAACTTACGAAGGTTTTGAAACTTCGTAAGTTTGGATAGTGATGGATATAAATCTCCAATTAATTTCAGTCTTGGACTGAAATTGCAGATGTAAGACAATTTTAAACTGTCGTTAAGGCATCAATAACAACCTCCCTTATACCGGAAAACTAAACTTCCCCATCAACACAGCAGGATTTTTACCGATCTGTATGGGTTCACCGGATAATGCTTCATTACCAAGCAAAGCGAAAAGTATAGCTTCCTTCGCATCCGGGTCAATGCCCAAGTCGCCGGTATCTCCGAAAGACGCTTTGGGCAATAACTGTTTGAGGTAAGTGGTTACAAAGTAGTTTTTTGCACCACCGCCGCTGGCAAATATTTTACTATCGGCAGGAAAATAGGCTAAGATGAAATCAGCAATGGTATGTGCAGTAAAAGCGCTTAATG
>JBQCEA010000219.1:0-3156 GCA_051960695.1 Mucilaginibacter sp.
CATAATCACGTAATGCTTTTAGGCGACCTAATTGGCTGGTTCTACCAGGATCTGGCGGGTATCATGGCAAAGCAGCCGGGTTTTAAAACCTTAATGATGAAACCTGCAATGGTTGACGGATTGAACAGTGTGAACGCTTCATACCAAACGCCTTATGGTTTAGTGAAAAGTAGCTGGGCAAACACTTCCAACATCTTTACATGGAATATAACAGTACCGGCAAATAGCAGTGCTTGGGTATATATTCCTTGTAAAAGCGCACAGAACATTACCGAAGGTGGTAAAAATATAGCGACCTGCCGTGGTGTAAAATATGTGCGGATGGAGAATGGCCGGGCAATATTCCGTGTGGGTTCGGGTAGTTATGATTTCAAAGCAATTAATTAAAACCTTAATAAAGAGAATTATCACTATGAAAAAGTTGAATATTATCGGATCAGCATTAGCAATAACACTATTCGTTTCAGGGACAGCTATGGCGCAGGAAAAGACTGCTGCTGACCAGGCGAAAACCACCTCAACAGAAACACAAGCTAAGGCAGATGAACAAATAGATAAAAAAGCCGACGATTGGGTAAAGTCGTTAAACCTGAATGATCCCGCCAAAGAAAAAAGGGTAGAGGATGTTATTGCTACACACCTTAAGGCAGTACGCGACTGGAACAATAGCCATTCTTACGAATCTGTTCCTGCTGGTATCGATCCGGCTACAGGCAAGTCATTAAGTGTAATGGACAGGCAGATCATTGTTAATTCAAGTATGCCTAAATCTGTTCATGAAAACCTGATGAGTGGCTTACACAAAGATTTAACCGACGAACAAGTTGAGGCAATTCTTGATAAGTATACCGTTGGTAAAGTGGCATTCACCCTGGCGGGATACAAAGCAATAGTACCCGATCTGACAGCTACCGAAGAAGCGACTATTCTGGCAAATCTTAAGCAGGCACGTGAGCAGGCTGTCGACTTTAATAATATGAAGCAGATATCGGCCATTTTTGAGATATACAAAACTAAAAACGAGCAATATCTAAATTCAAACGGACGCAACTGGCATCAATTGTTCAAAGCTTATGTTGACGCTGTTAAAGCTAAAAAAGCTGCTGCACAGGCTTCTAAAAAATCCGGCCAATAAAATTGATTGTAATGAAGAAATTATTGTTAATAGCATTTAATGTAGTTTTTATCGCCACAGTATCATTCGCCCAAAACAATCCGTGGCGCAAGGGGATTGTGACTGATGAGTTCATTTTTGAAAAGGCGCCCTACCCGGAATGCCACGCCTCAACCATCGCCCAAACCCCAAAAGGGCTTGTTGCGGCCTGGTTCGGTGGGACAAAGGAGCGCAACCCGGATGTCTGTATCTGGGTAAGCCGGAAAGTGAACGGCAAATGGACCGAAGGTATTAATGTAGCTAATGGCATCCAAAATGATACTTTACGCTATCCTTGCTGGAACCCCGTATTGTACCAGGTGCCAGGTGGCGATCTGCTGTTATTTTATAAGATCGGCCCAAGTCCATCTACCTGGAAGGGATTTATGAGGACTTCTAAAGATGGTGGTATCACCTGGTCGGAGCAGCATGCTTTACCCGAAGGTTTCCTGGGGCCGATCAAAAACAAGCCGGTATTATTAAGCAATGGTAACCTGATAGCGCCATCCAGCACTGAAAATGGCGGCTGGAAAGTACACTTTGAAATATCACCAGATTTTGGGAAAACATGGAAAATGGTTGGCCCGATCAATGACGGCAAGGAATTTAAAGCCATCCAGCCAAGTATCCTGTTCCATAAAGATGGCAGACTGCAAATTTTATGCAGAAGCCAGAACAGGGCCATATTGCAGGCATGGTCGTCAGATAATGGCAACACATGGACTAGGCTCGGAAAAACAGAACTGCCCAATAACAATTCAGGTACCGATGCCGTGACCCTTAAGGATGGCAGGCAGTTATTAGTTTACAACCACGTTTTGCCGCCGGGAAATAAGGTAAAAGGCGCACGAACACCTTTGAATGTCGCAGTATCTAAGGATGGCATTACCTGGTATGCAGCAGCTATTCTGGAAGACTCACCGATCAGTCAATATTCATATCCTTCGGTTATACAAACTTCTGATGGTATGGTGCACATTGTTTATACCTGGCGCCGGAAACGCATCAAACACGTTGTTATCGACCCGTCAAAGCTGGTACTCAGGAAGATCGTTAACGGGGAGTGGCCTAAGGTTGAGGGATATACTTTACCGGTGGTAAAAGAAGATACGAAGGAGCTTTAATTTGATCAGGATGAAAAGCAGAGGATTGTTTTTAGCGGCGTTTTGCTTGTTGCTGCTTCCATTTTGCAGCCGGGCGCAGGAAGATACGGATCATCAATATAAAAAGCCTTTAAAGGAAGTACTGGATGAGATCCAGTCGAGATTTCATGTCAAAATAAAGTACAATGAGGCCCAGGTTAAAGATAAATGGGTAACCTATGCCAACTGGCGTTTCAGGAACACGATAGATGAAACTTTTACCAATGTGCTTGCTCCGCTGGATATGAAGGTAAACAAAGAGGGGCCGACTTCTTACAAGCTGAAAGATTATGAGTATAACAACTGGTCTGTAAAGGACGGTTGGGCCAAGCTGGACAGTATTGCCAAATTATATCATGATCAGAAAAGCTGGGAGCAAAGAAAAGCCCTGCTGAGGCCCGAGCTTTATAAGGCGCTTGAACTATCGCCGCTGCCGGCCAAGCCGAACAGCAAACCGATCATTACTTCAAAAAGGATATACGACGGCTATTCGGTAGAAAACATCGCCATCGAGATATTGCCGGGTTTATATATTAACGGATCGCTGTATAAACCTTTAAAGATAAAAGGGAAAATACCAGTGATACTGAGTCCTGACGGTCATTGGGCCAAGCAGCGCTACCGTGCCGATTGCCAGCTGCGTTGTGCAACACTTGCCCGGATGGGTGCGATGGCTTATAGTTACGATCTATTTGCCTGGGGCGAATCACTGCTGCAATTTAAATCAGAAGATCACCGCAGAAGCCTTTCACAAACGATACAAACATTGGGCGCTATCCGCATACTGGATTATGTGCTGAGTCTCAAAGAGACCGATCCTGCACGGGTTGGCATTAGTGGTGGTTCAGGTGGTGGTAGTCA
>JBQCEA010000220.1:0-2758 GCA_051960695.1 Mucilaginibacter sp.
CCTGTAATTAATAGTAAACCAATAAGGAAATATTGTTGCTGTACTGACATAAAAAAACCAGAGCCCTAAATTTATGACTCTGATTTCTATCCTGCTTGCAAATCGCTCAGATTAAATTCAGATATCGTAAAAATTCTTCTTTCCTGGTATTTTCTAAGAACACTCCTGAGTACTCGGCTGTGACGGTGCTGCTGTTCACGTCCTTAACACCGCGAGATGATACGCATAAGTGTGCTGCATCGATCACCACAGCAACATCTTCGGTTTCCAAAACCGACTTTAGCTCATTCGCGATCTGTATAGTCAACCTCTCCTGTACCTGTGGTCTTTGCGCATAATACTGCACTATCCGGTTAAGCTTAGATAACCCGATAACCTTACCAGAAGAAATATAAGCGACATGGGCCTTCCCGATTATCGGCACAAAGTGGTGCTCGCAATTAGAATATACCGTGATATTCTTTTCCACCAGCATTTGTCCGTACTGGTATTTATTCTCGAATAGCGTTACGTCAGGTTTATTTTGAGGATTAAGTCCGGCAAAAATCTCCTTAACATACATTTTGGCTACACGGTTTGGCGTACCATTCAGGCTATCATCGGTAAGGTCTAAACCTAAAGTATGCATGATCTCCCTGAAATGATGCGATATGATCCTGATCTTTTCCGGATCGCTCAGTTCAAATGCATCCTCACGTAATGGGGTATCATAGGAAGTACCTATATGTTGTTCGCCTAAAAGCTCTTCTATTTCGGCTAACGGAAGGTTATTATTCATTAAAACTTCTTTTATTGTTCAATAACTATTTGAGCGTTAGATACACCCAGTTCATTCAGGTATTGTATCATCACCTCAATAAATTTGTCAGGGCCGCAAATGTAGTAATATTGATTATTGCCTTTTGCATACTGCTGTAACATAGCTTTATCGATGTGCCCTTCTTTAATATTAGGATCGCTGGATACATCCACGATATTGATAAAGTTTTTACCCAGCATTTTGCCCAGTTCATCCCGTAAAATAATATCATCCAAAGACTTATTGGCAAACAAAAGCGTGCAATCGTTAAGCTTACCATCTTGATGTAGTTGGCGCAGAATAGCAATAAAAGGCGTAATCCCTGCCCCGCCTGCAATAAACAATCCAGGCCCCTTATAATTGATGGCCCCGAAAACTTCATGAAGGATCAGTTCATCGCCTTCATTAACCTGTTCCAGCTTATTGGTCACACCGTCATGGTCGGTATACAGCTTGATGGTAAATTGCAGGTTACCCCATTCATTTAACGAGGTGAACGTAAAAGGGCGCAACTCCTCTTCAAGCCCTGGTTTATTGATAGACACATCCGTTGCCTGGCCCGGTATAAAAGTGTATCCGGCAGGTTTTTCAATATCAAATTGTTTAACGTTATGCGTTACCATGTGGGTTTTTAAAACCTTAACAATATGTTTTTCCATTATGCTAAATTTTCTTCAGTAACTTCAACAACTCCCGCTTCAGTAAGCTTCGCAAGCGCGAAAGCACCCACAGCCATTGCAAAGTCGCGCACGGCTACATCAAGATAATTACCGGTTGCCAGCAGATTCAACGAAATGAGTACCAGCCATATACAAACAATATAAGACCCGATCTTTGTTCTTACAAAAACCAATATACCAGCAATGATCTCAATGATACCAAGTATCCTCATAAACACATCCACACTAATGGGCAGCATTGCCGCTACTGATGGATGAAGGTATTGGGGCCAATAGACTAATAAATTTGTGAATTTATCAACGCCGGCTACAACCGGTATTAAAACATAAGTGAACTTTAATAAAGCCTGAACATTTCTGATCTTTTTTTCGTCCATATTGTTTGAATTGTTTGCTCATTAGAGAGATATAATCAAAAAAGGGTTACAAAATTATTTTCAAGTAATTTGTAACCTTTCAGGATGCTCAATACTCCATTTAACTAAATTACAGGAAATTTCTGTTTTATGAATTTTACGCAAAATAATGTACCAAAAGCCCTAAGCGACGAAGAGATAGTTGAAAGAATTGTTAACGGCGAAAAATTCCTGTACGAAAACCTGATACGCAAATACAATTCACGGTTGTTTCGTATTGCCATGTCCATTATTAACGATGATATGGAGGCTGAAGACATTATGCAAACGGCTTATATCAATGCCTATCTGCAATTAGCTTCTTTCGGAAAAAGATCAAGTTTTGGGACGTGGCTGACAAGAATACTGATAAATGAAAGCCTGCTGCACAAAAAAAGGAAACAAAGGCTTAACGATATCCTGGCGCAGAAAGAGATAGCAGAATATCATACCGAGACACCATTGAACCACCTCATGAATAAAGAATTAAAAGACATCCTCGAAAATGCAATCCTGACACTGCCCGAAAAATACAGGCTGGTGTTTGTGATGCGCGAAATTGAAGATATGAGCACCAGTGAAACAATGGAAGTATTGAACATTGGAGAATCAAATGTAAAGATACGCCTTAACCGCGCTAAGGAAATGCTGAGGAACGAACTGAGCGACCAATTTAAATCGAAAGAATTGTTTGATTTTCATCTTATACGCTGCGACAGGATTGTGAATTTTGTAATGCGGAACATATAAACTCCCAAAAGCTGCAACTTTTGAGATATTCAGTTGTGAAAAATTGATGCAGGGCCGCATAACAAAAAAAATATTATACATTTGTACCCATAATTAAATAAAATGAAAAGAACCAGCATAGTGATCACCTTAGT
>JBQCEA010000221.1:0-3610 GCA_051960695.1 Mucilaginibacter sp.
CTGTCGTCACTGGGAATATTGTCTATTCAGTTTGTATTGAGCCTGCTTTTTCGCGATTTTTTGAAGCCTATGGGTATCGGGTTCATGGCGACTATAGCGGGTATCATTATGGCCAATGTAGGATGGAGTTATGCTTACCTGTTCCCTTATGCGCACCCGGTACTAACTGTTAAGAGCATTGTGAGCAACCAAATGAAGCAGCAGGGGCCGGTGCCTTTACAGATCACGGTTGATTATTTTACAAAAGATATTGTTGTAAGCCTTGTTGCAGCCGTTGCAGTATTTGTCCTCGGCTACTTTATTGTATTAAAGAAAAGTGTAAAGTGACCAGAACGGCCACTTTACCTCATTTTTATATTATAATCCGAAAGCCTGTTTTACTTTCTCTACGTAGTCAAGTTTTTCCCAGGTAAACAGCTCTACTTCAGCTTTTACTTCGCGGCCTTCTGGGCTGGTAAATGCCTTGGTAACCAATTGGCTCGGTTTACCAAAGTGGCCATAAGCTGCGGTTTCGCTATAGATAGGGTTGCGCAATTTAAGGCGTGTTTCAATAGCATACGGGGTCATATCAAATATGTCCTCAACCTTTTTAGCTATTTCGCCATCGCTTAAACCAACTTTGCCAGAACCGTAGGTGTTTACATAAACGCCCATTGGTTTTGCCACACCGATAGCGTAAGATACTTGTACCAATACCTCATCACACACGCCGGCAGCTACCAGGTTTTTAGCAATGTGGCGTGTTGCATAAGCAGCTGAACGGTCAACCTTTGATGGGTCTTTTCCTGAAAACGCACCACCACCGTGGGCGCCCTTGCCACCATAAGTATCTACGATGATCTTACGACCGGTAAGGCCGGTATCGCCATGCGGGCCACCTATAACAAACTTACCGGTAGGGTTAATGTGATATTTAATATCCTCATTAAAGAAGTGAGCGTATTTTGGATATTTAGCCTTTACCCGCGGAATAAGAACATCAATGATATCTTGTTTTATCTTCTTTAGCATGGCTTCCTCATCATCAAAGTCATCATGCTGGGTTGAGATCACGATGGCATCGATACGGGTCGGCTGATGATCGTCACGATATTCCAATGTAACCTGCGATTTAGCATCCGGGCGCAAATATTTAATTTCTTTATTCTCACGGCGGATGGCTGCCAGTTCAACAAGCAACGCATGGGCAATGTCTAAAGCCAAAGGCATGTAGTTTTCGGTTTCTACCGTAGCATAACCGAACATCATACCCTGGTCGCCTGCGCCCTGCTCTTGTTTTTCCTGACGGTCAACGCCCTGGTTAATATCGGGAGATTGTTCATGGATGGCAGAAAACACGCCGCATGAGCTTCCGTCGAACATATACTCGCTTTTGTTGTAACCGATTCGGTTTATTACATCGCGGGCTATTTTTTGAACATCGAGATATGCTTTGGATTTTACCTCGCCTGCCAGCACAACCTGGCCGGTTGTAACAAGCGTTTCGCAGGCAACTTTTGAATCAGCGTCGAAAGCTAAAAAATTGTCTATCAACGCATCTGAGATTTGGTCCGCAACTTTGTCCGGGTGACCTTCTGATACAGATTCTGAAGTGAATAAATAGGGCATAAATATTTTATTAAGTCAAAAACAAATGAAAGAAAAATCTGGAAGACTGCGGGTAAAAAAGAAGATGGTTTTAGCACTTTTTTACGTGGTTGCAATCCAGCCCGTTATTCCGGTAAAATCGGGAACGGGCATCAAATCAGTCCACTTTCAGCTGCAAAAGTAAAACAATTTTTTACAAAGCCGAAAATACGGTTACTTTTGACCGCGAAATTATAATTAGTTGAAAAGGAAAGCTTTATTCATTATTAATCCAATATCGGGCGGAAAAAAGAAAAGCAAAGTGCCTGAATTAATACAAAAAAACCTGGATACCAGTCTTATTGAACCAACTATTGTTTTTACCGAGAGGCCCCGGCACGGGCATGAGCTTGCTAAAGATGCCATTGGTAAATATGACTATGTTATTGCAGTAGGGGGAGATGGTACCATTAATGAGATAGCTTCATCTATAGTCGGCACCGATACCGCATTGGGCATACTGCCTTTCGGCTCAGGCAATGGCCTGTCGAGGTTCCTTAAAATACCGATGGGCACTGAAAAAGCTATCCAAAACCTGAATAAACAACATGTCGAGATCATTGACGCCGGGCAGCTTGATGGACAATGGTTCTTTAATATAGCCGGAATGGGCTTTGATGCCCATATTGGTGAAGTGTTCTCGCACTACGAAACACGTGGCTTTTTAACCTATGTTAAATCAGCCTTTAAGGAGATTTCAAGTTACAAATCAGAAGTTTATCAGATAGATATCGACGGCGAGATATATAAGCGGAAAGCCTTTATGGTAAGCTTTGCCAATTCCTCTCAATTTGGCAATAACGCTCATGTTTCGCCAGATGCATCTATACAGGACGGCTTACTGGATGTTTGTATTGTAAAACCCTTTCCGTTATACCGTTTTATAGAAATGGGGCTGCGTATGTTTTTTAAAACGGCTGGTAACTCAAAATATGTCGAGATCATTCGCGGCAAAGTGATAAAGGTGGGAAGGAGTAAAAGCGGGCCGATACATTTGGATGGCGAACCGCATATAGCCCCGGCAGATACAGAAATAAAGGTTGTGCCCCGTTCGTTAAAGATAATTACCGGATACACATTTAAAGGGTAACGTTATGGCAAAGAAATTCAATGATTTTTCGGGCATTGTTTACTCAACAAACCCGGATCACCAGTATAATGGCGACACAGGCTATGCTGTTTCAACATTGCCGCCGCAGCAACAAAACCTCAAAATATACCTCGACCGCAAGGGCGGGGGCAAGGTGGTAACACGCATCACTGATTTTGTAGGTAAGGATACCGACCTGGAAGATCTCGGCAAAAAGCTAAAATCTAAATGTGGGGTAGGCGGATCGGTTAAAAATGGGGAAATTTTGATACAGGGCGACTTCCGGGACAGGGTGCTGACTTTATTAGAGACCGACGGTTATAAGGCAAAGAAGGCCGGAGGTTAGTGTATTGAGATTTTTTAATACACTAACTTAATTTATTGTAAATGAATTATTTACAATGGTGTAAATTTTACATATAGTAAAAAAATATTCAAATTTTCTTGTTTATAGCTTCTTAAAGTCGGATTTTTGCTGCAACCAATTTATAAACCGGCTTATCGAATCGTAGTGACTGAACTTTAGAGTGTTAAGTTCGGATTCATGATGTTTCTATAGCCACAAAGCAAATTATCCGAATGAAAAATTTTATTGACAGGCTACCTGACCTGGGATATTTGGGCCTGGGACGGGCAAAGTATTTTTTTTTTCAATTGTCTCCAGCGGCATTGGTTGAAGAAGCACTAAAAAGAAACGAAGGCGTACTTGCCGAAAACGGCGCACTCGTGGTTGATACCGGCGAATTTACCGGCCGCTCTCCTAAAGACAGGTTCATCGTTTTAGACAGCAGCACTTATAATACAGTACACTGGAGCGATGTTAATATTAAGTTCGACAGTGATAAATTTGACGCTTTATATGATAAAGTAACCGAATACCTTAGCCAGCGTAAT
>JBQCEA010000222.1:0-2582 GCA_051960695.1 Mucilaginibacter sp.
AATGAAGGTAACTGGGCGTTTGAACTGGAAAATGCCGACCTGTTGGTAAACCTTTGCGGCAAAAATGTGAACTGTCGTTACAATCAAAAGAATCGCAAAGAGATCCTAAATTCCCGCATAGAACCAACAACATTATTGGGGAATGTAATCGTAAAACTTCAAAATCCACCCAAATTATGGATCAATATTACGTCTGCCACAATTTACCGTCACGCCGAAGATTGGCCGCAAGATGAGGTCAGTGGTGAAACAGGCGAGGGCTTTTCAGTAAATATCTGCAAAGCATGGGAAAAAGCATTTTTCGATGGTGAAACACCGCATACACGAAAGATTGCTTTACGAATGGGTATTGTATTCGGTAAAAGCGATGGCGTATTCCCTCGATTATTAAACCTGGTGAAAATGGGATTAGGTGGTAAACAAGGGAATGGCAAACAGTATGTATCGTGGATACATGAACAGGACGTTGCCAGTATAACCGAATGGCTGTTACTCCATCCTGAAATAGACGGAGTTGTTAATGCCACCGCTCCAAACCCTGTGAGCAATTCGCTACAGATGCAACTGATACGAAAAGGTTATGGTGTAAAACTTGGTTTGCCTGCGCCCAAATGGCTGCTTACCATAGGTGCATGGATAATAGGAACTGAAACGGAACTGATACTGAAAAGCCGCTGGGTATTACCTAAGAGATTATTAGACTCTGGATATGAATTTAAATATCCCAACATGCAACGGGCGGTGAAAGAGTGCGTTGGTCAAAAGAACCGCTTACGGAACAGGCTCGGCAACATATTGAAGGTGGTTGCTATTCCATTACTCTTTGGCCTGGCCATGCGCTTTTTATTTGGCATTGATAGCTGGAACTCGCTGCTTAGTGTAATGTCCGTCAGTTTCTTATTCCTGGTGCCATTTGCCATAGGTGCACTAACGATTTTCTTCTCTGCCATTGAAAAAGTAGAAAAGGTCAGTTACCGGTTCTTCGCACCATGGTTGCCTATTTTAGGCTTGTTTGTTATAACCATTGCCTTGTCGATAGAAGGTTGGGCCTGCTGGCTGATGGCGTTACCATTGTTCGTGCTTTGCGCTTCATGCGGCGGCATGGTGGCCGGACATTTTAAATTGAAAAAGTACAGAAATGAACGTACATATATTTCATTATTGGTTCTGTTGCCGTTTTTTGTTTCACCTATCGAACAAGCTATTGGCAGCATACCGGGGCAATATGAGGCATATACGTATATCGATATCCATGCCAACAGAGGGAAAATATGGAGCAATGTTACACGGGTAAAACCCATTAAACAAGAGCAGGATAAGGGCTGGCTTACTAGCTTTTTAGGTTTTCCACGACCGATCCGTGCTGAATTGAATTATAACGGTGTTGGCGCTTACCGCAAAGCTATTTTTAGCAAAGGATTGGTTTTTCACGAAGGTGTGGAATCATATCTCGATCAGCGTAATATGCATTTTTCCATCAAAGCATATCCATACGAGATACCATCGACCACTATGGACAAACATGTGGTAATAGGCGGTAATTACTTTGATGTGTTGGACGGAACATATGTATTGCAGCAGTTATCGCCTGGTACTTACCGGTTGCATTTATATAGCCACTTTAAACTAACCACAACTTTTAACTTTTACGCTTCGTGGTGGGCCGGCTGGATCATGAAAGATATACAAAACAACATTTTACAGGTAATAAAACAACGGGCCGAGCAGTAAGGGCTAACAAAAAAGCATCAATATGAATATCCAAATGTTAACCCATCGTATCAAAATCTGTCTTTGGATAGTTATTACCGGGCTTGCTTTGAGCGGCATAACAGCTTTCCCTTTAGAACACGAACTAGCGTTCATAAACGAGCATTTATCGGCAAATAGTTCAATGGGTAAATGGATAGCCCAAATATTTCATGCAGTAAAAACTACGAACATCCAATTTCCGTGGCTGAGCTATGGAACCGACTGGCTGGCATTTGCACATTTGGTTATCGCTGTAGTATTCATCGGCCCTCTACGAAACCCGGTTAGAAATATATGGGTAATACAATTCGGCATGATCGCCTGCATAGCAATATTTCCATTAACGTTCATTGCAGGTAATATCAGAAGCATCCCATTCTTTTGGCAACTGATCGATTGTTCATTTGGCGTAGTTGGATTTATACCGCTGTATCTCAGCTATAAATATGCCCGGCTGCTTGAAAAAAGCCAGAGTAGCGTCACATTATAATTCCGGTATAAGATAAGCCAATTGTTACATAGGCAAACGATTGTTTTTAAAACTTCAATGCCTATATTTGCGTTCGCAAAAAATTCATTTTTTTAGAACATAATGAGAGAAATACAATTCAGGGAAGCGCTCCGCGAAGCAATGAGCGAAGAGATGCGCAAGGACGATAAAATATACCTGATGGGCGAAGAAGTTGCCGAATATAACGGTGCTTATAAAGTGAGCCAGGGTATGCTGGATGAATTTGGTGCAAAACGGGTGATCGATACCCCGATCTCTGAATTGGGTTTTGCCGGTATAGGCATCGGTTCAGCAATGAACGGCCTGCGCCCCATCATTG
>JBQCEA010000223.1:0-3024 GCA_051960695.1 Mucilaginibacter sp.
CCTGTCATTAACACTATTGTTTTTAAATGTAAAGAGTGGATAACAGCATTTGAGATAGAGCATGTTTATAACAAGCAAAAAATACTTGAACTCTATTTTAACACTGTACCATTTGGTAACAATACCTTTGGCATTAAATCCGCGTCTCTAAAATATTTCAATAAAACTCCCGACCAGGTAACTCAGCCAGAAGCAGCCTTATTGATCGGGATGCTTAAAGCTACGTCCACTTACAATCCGATCAGAAATCCGGAACACAGTACCGACCGCCGAAATACGGTTTTAGGTCAAATGCAGAAATATAACTATATCACCAAAGCTGAATATGATAACGACATCAAACAGCCGTTGGGTCTTGATTTGAGTTATGTGGAGGATGAATCACAGGGTGATTCTTACTTACGCGAAGCGGTTGAAAAATGGCTGGATAAGTGGTGTAAAGACAATGGTTACAATTTATATGAGGATGGCCTGAAAATATATACAACTATTGATTCACGTTTACAACAATATGCAGAAGAAGCTGTAGCCGAAAAAATGAAAATGCTGCAAAAGCGTTTTTACAATCTTTGGGGCAACAAAATTCCATGGCGTGATCTCGATGGTAATATTATACCCGACTTCGTAAACAAATCTGAACAACGATTACCGATCTATAAACTGCTATATCAGAAATATCACGGCGATACCACCGAGGTAAAGAAATATTTCGAGACTAAAAAGAAAATGAGAATATTCTCCTGGAATGGCGACAGGGATACGACGTTTTCAAGCGACGACTCAATCAAATATTACGCCCGTATACTCAATACCGGTATGATGACCATTGAGCCAACCTCAGGTAAGATCAAAGTTTGGGTGGGCGGTATCGATCACCGTTATTTTAAATATGACCACGTTAACCAGGCCAAGCGGCAGGCAGGTTCGACATTTAAGCCCTTTGCTTATGTTACTGCCATTGATAACGGATTTTCACCATGCGATAAATTTACCGACAAGCCGGTTTCGATCAAATTTATGGATAACGGCAAACCCGATGTTTGGGCCCCGCAAAATGCCGACTTTCACTTTAGCTATATGGATATGTCATTGCGTTGGGCAATGGGCAAATCGGTTAACTCGATAACCGCGCAGGTTACTGAAAAGGTTGGCTGGGACAAAGTGGTTGATTATGCGCACAAGTGCGGCATTGAAAGTGCGTTGAAACCTGTTCCCTCTGTTTCATTGGGCACAAATGATGTTTCGGTATATGAAATGGTGAGGGCCTACAGTACCTTCCTGAACCGTGGTAGCCGGATCGACCCGATATTGGTAAGCAAGATAGTTGATCAAAACGGTGATGTAGTAGCAGAATTTAAACCTAAAAATGAAAAGGTGCTAAGCGATGAAACCGCCTGGCTGATGCTTTATATGTTCAGAGGTGGTATGGAAGAACCAGGCGGCACTTCACAGGCGCTTTGGGAGTATCCAGGATTATGGAAAAAGGACAACCAGATAGGCGGCAAAACCGGCACATCTTCCAAATATGTTGATGGTTGGTATATGGGTATTACTAAAGACCTGGTTACAGGTGTTTGGGTGGGTTGTGACGACCGTAGTGTGCATTTCACCAGTTCAGAAACCGGCGAAGGTTCGCATACCGCTTTACCAATATTCGCACGATTTATGGAAAAGGTTTATGCTGATCCGAAATCAGGCTATACTTATGGCATGTTTCCGAAACCATGGGGTAAGATAGACAAGGAATACAATTGTCCGTCACCAAGGATACAGGAAGATACAACCTCTACAGACAGTTTAGATATGCAACGGGATACCACATTAATACCGGTTCCGGGTGAGCAGGAAAATCCCGAAGATAAGCCTGCTAACCAGCAGCAATAACTGCAGATTGCGTTTGGGAAATGTTAAATTTCCGGTACAGGTAATAATTTTCGGATTTGAACAGTTATATTTCATGCTGCAAATCCTATTTAAAACTTAGACGGCCTTGTAATTGATCATGAATAAACTTTACCCAAATTTTATCCGAATTAAAAGATATTCAGCTCTGCTTTTATGCCTTATCGGTTCATTGCTTTTCAGCTACAATGCTAATGCGCAATATTTCGGGCAAAATAAGGTCCGCTATAAAAAATTAGATTTCAAGGTTTACCGCACTCCGCACTTTGAGATATATTATTACATAAAAAATGATAGCTTAATAAAGCGTTTTGCCCAGGAAAGCGAGCTTTGGTACACCATTCATCAGCAGGTTTTCCGGGATACTTTTAAAAAGCCAAATCCGATCATTTTATATGCTGATCATCCCGACTTTCAGCAAACCACGGCAATTGACGGTGATATCGGCGTAGGTACCGGCGGTGTTACCGAAGGGTTGAAAAACAGGGTGGTAATGCCCATAATGGAAACCAACCAAACCACAAGGCATGTTATCGGTCACGAGTTGGTTCACGCGTTTCAATATCACATGTTATTGGGCAAGGATTCATCTAATTACGAGAATCTCGCCAATATGCCGTTGTGGATGATAGAAGGTATGGCTGAATACTTGTCGCTTGGTAAAAAAGACGCATTTACCGCCATGTGGATACGCGATGCCTATCTGAATAAAAATATCCCCACTATCCGCGACCTGACAGAAACTAATAAGTACTTCCCTTATCGTTACGGTGAAGCTTTCTGGTCGTTCATTGTCTCAACTTATGGCGATACGGTGATTGTTCCGTTCTTTAAGAACACGGCGCGTTTCGGCCTTAATTATGGGATTAAGCGAACTTTCGGTTATGACGACAAAACGATGTCGAACCTGTGGAAGAATGCTATTGAAACAGCATACAAACCACTACTAAAAGATACGGTACAAAAGCCTGTAGGGCAAAAACTGATCGACAATAAAAATGCCGGTGATCTGAACGTCGCTCCTGCTATAAGTCCGGATGGCAAATACCTGGCATTTCTCTCGGAAAAAGGTTTGTTTGCAATAGACTTATATCTTGCCGACGCACATACGGGCCGTATCAT
>JBQCEA010000224.1:0-18065 GCA_051960695.1 Mucilaginibacter sp.
AAGGAATTTCGCCGAATCCTCCATTAGCGCTCAGGCCCGAAACGTACGCCTTTTCGTTAGTGTACCGTGGTTTTGATATTCATCCCGGCGACGATGATGCGGCAGTCAGCGTTGATCTTGGCCATGAACCCAATTTGCAATTAACACTTTCTCCCGATCCCCACAATGCGCAGATTTACCAGGCTGCCATGACGCTGATCAATATTCATTTTAAAAGGCACAAAAAGGAGTTTATTGAATTGGGGATATCGCCGGATTTTACCTATTCAGAGCCATCACACACTTTTAGCGGCGGTGCACAAGCGCAAGTAGAGCTACATGTTACCAGCAAATTTTCCATAACAGCAAGTACAGCCATAAGCGGCACCAGGCATGATGCAACCGCTGCACCGGATTATAGCTCTGTCCCTATTGGTACATCGCATGGGATCGACTGGTCATGGTCGCCTATCAGTGTTGGTATGCTATGGCATTTGGGTAAGTAACAGGATTACCAGATCATAAAGATTATAAAGACAAATAGAGAACCCATGCCTGCTGAATCACAAACAATAATCAATTCATTTGAATTTCTGCGACAAGTAGTTCGTTATCGGTTGCAAACTTACTTCAAACAACCAGATGCAGTTTTTCCGGCCATTAAAATAGAGGACGATGGTACCGAATTAACCCGCTTTATTGTTTCACAACAGTTTTCATTAGAAGAATATATTCTGCTGCTGACAGCATTAGCGCCGCATTTTCAGCCCGGCCTTTTTGAAAATATTATACAGGAATTCATTCCGCAGGGCGGCGAGCTCATAGAGTTTGGTGGTATCAGATCTGGCAATTACCGCGTGATGCTGCCTACCGGTGAAACAGCACTTTTTCTACTCGCTGGTAATGACCTGGAAAAACGAATGAATATCCAGCAATTATTTTCTGAAGATCATTTCTTTTATAATCAACGTATATTGTGGCTGGGCGAAGTAAAGGAAGGTGAGCCCAGGATGGGCGGGCAGGTCACTCTCTCGCAGGAATGGCTGGATAAAATGTTTTACGGGCAAACTTACAGGCCGCATTTCGGGTCAGATTTTCCGGCTAAATTGCTTGAAACTAAAATGGAATGGGATGATGCTGTACTTAATCCCAATACGCGGCAGCAATTGGATGTTATAGCATCCTGGCTACAATATAATAACGAACTGATGCAGGATGCCAACCTGAGCCGCAAAATAAAACCTGGTTACAGAGCTTTGTTTTATGGTCCGCCCGGTACCGGTAAAACGCTCACAGCTTCGCTTATTGGCAAACAATTTAATAAAGATGTCTATCGGATCGACCTGTCACAGATCGTATCAAAATATATTGGAGAAACTGAAAAAAATCTTGAAAAGGTTTTCAATAAAGCCGACAATCACGATTGGATACTCTTTTTTGATGAAGCCGATTCTTTATTTGGCAAGCGCACGAATGTACAATCGTCCAATGATAAATATGCCAACCAGGAAGTCTCTTACCTGCTGCAACGGGTTGAAGACTTCCCCGGACTGATCATTCTGGCATCAAACCTAAAAAATAACATTGATCCGGCATTTGTACGCCGTTTTCAGCAGATCATCCATTTCCCATCTCCGGATATGAATGAACGGTATGAGATATGGAAAAAGATGCTGCCTGCAAATATTAAGCTCGCCGAAGATACCGATCTGAGATCACTCGCTCAAAAATACGAGATGAGTGGTGCGGCAATTGTAAATGTGATGAAGTACGCATCGTTACAGGCACTTTCGAAAAAGGACAAAATCATCAGCCAGCAGGATCTTATTATCGGCATCCACCGGGAATTCCAAAAAGAGGATAAAACAATAGCCCGGTAAATTAAGCTCACATTTCGGCAACAGACACATTTTTGCAGACTCACTTTACAAGGCACTCGCGGTTTCAGGTAACCTACCCGCCAGTGGCTTCAACCGATGCCCCCATATTGAAAAATACAGGATGATCAGATAGCACGGGATCAACACAATATAAGCTTGCTGCAGGTTCAGCATGTCGGCAATGCGACCATATATCAATGGTATAATTGCACCACCGGCGATACCCATAATTAAAAGGGAAGAGCCTATCTTGGTAAATTTACCTAATCCTTTAATAGCCAAAGGCCATAATGCAGGCCACATCAATGAGTTGGCCAGCCCCAGCAATGCTATACAGAAAACAGATGCATATCCATGAGTTGTTAGCGCCATGATGGAAAAGATGACACCCAGTACAGCCGAAACCGAAAGTGCTTTTTCCTGCGTAAAATATCGCGGTATACAGATAATGCCGATAATATAGCCAACGATCATGCTGGTCATGGTGCAGGCTGTAAAGAACTTAGATGTCGACAAACTTATACCCTGGCTGGCGCCATAGTTAACAATAGAGTCGCCGGCCAATACCTCAACACCAACATAAACAAACAGGGCAAGCACGCCCGCAAGCAGGTGCGGAAATTGCATAATACTGGTTTGCTTAACCGATGAATCAGCAGAAACGGTATTATACTCCGGTGCCTCGATTTCGGGCAGGGTTGAAAAGTAGATCAGTATTGACAGCAATATCAGCACTGTCACGATAATGCCGTAAGGCAATATTACACGGTGTGCCAGGGCATTCAATTCAACTTGTTTTGCAGCATCAGCCATGTGTACGATACGTTTTTTCAAAGCATCAGCATCTTTCAACGCAACAGCGCCGAGTACGATCGGCGCAATAGCTCCGGCAACTTTATTAAAAATACCCATAATACTGATGCGTTTAGCGGCGCTTTCAATTGGGCCGAGTATAGTGATATATGGGTTTGATGCTGTCTGCAGCACTGCCAATCCGGTGCCCTGTACAAACAGCCCGAGCAGGAACAAAGCATATTGCCTTGTAAGCGCAGCAGGAATAAAAATAAGTGCCCCTAATGACATGATAAATAAGCCTGCCGACATGCCATTTTTGAATCCAATCTTTTTCAAAAGCATAGCAGATGGCACCGCCATTACCAGGTAGGCAATATAAAATGCAAAAGCCACCAGATACGATTCCAGGTTATTCAGCTGGCAGGCGATCTTCAAATACGGTATCAGGATGGAGTTTGTCCAGGTAGCAAATCCAAATACAAAAAACAATAAGCTGATGATAAGTACCGGGCCAAGGTTATTGCTTCCGGTGATTTTGTTTGCTGATGTTGTGTTGCTCATTGATGCTGTTCTATCAGAAATAATGATAAGTATTTATTTTGACAATTCTTATAGTACGCCAAACCTGAATATCGTCTGGCTTTTAAATGGCTTGCCCGGCATTAATACCGTAGTCGGAAATTCAGGATGATTAGGCGCATCCGGAAAATGCTGGACTTCCAGGCATATACCCGAACGTGTATGATAGGTTGCATTGTTTTTACCCCGAAACGATTCGCCCAGGAAATTACCCGTGTATACATGTATTGATGGCTCTGTGGTATAAACTTTCAGTAAACGTTTACTTTCCGGATCAAACAATGTTGCAGCTATTTGAGGCTCAACTGAGGGTTGAATACCTATTACCCAGGAGTTATCATATCCCTTTGCGGGTGAAAGCTGTTCTTCGTCAATTCCTTCTTTTATTTTTTTTGCCGTTTTGAAATCAAATATTGTATTTTCCACAGGTCTTACTTCCCCGATAGGCACGTAGTCGTTATTCACAGGCAAATAATGCTGTAAGGGTAATTCTAAATAATGACCGAGAATATCTCCGCTATTATGACCTGCCAGATTAAAATACGAATGTTGGGTAAGATTGATAAGTGTGGGCTGATCTGTTTCTGCAAAATAATCTACCGAAAGCTCATTCTGATCATTCAACGTATAAGTTACGCGGGTGAATAAATTGCCCGGAAAACCCTCTTCACCGTCTGCACTCGTGTACTCCAATACAACTCCTGATGCATTCTCGTGCTGAAATGTCGCCGACTCCCACACTTTTTTGTTAAAGCCGCTCACGCCGCCGTGATGATGAAAGTTCTGTCCCTCTTTAAGACTTAACTGATATGTTATGCCATTAATAGACACTTTGCCGCCAGCAATGCGATTAGCAAAGCGGCCAACTATACAACCTATATAATATGGATCGGCTATGTATTCCTCCGGGGTATCGTAACCTAATACAATGTCAGCGGAGGTGCCATGCTGGTCGTTGGTGCAAACGGATTGAATAATAGCACCATAATTAGTGATGCTTACCTTTACTCCGTTGGTATTCTGAATGTGATGCAGAAATATTTCCTGCCCGTCTATTTTGCCCCAGGTTTCGGTTCGGGGGCCGGGTATTGAATTTTTGCCTGATGTCATGCAGTGATGAAAATACAAGAAAAACGAAAAACCTTAAATTATAAGATCACGCAAACGTTTTAATTGGCATTGAATGCTAATGTGAACAGGTTAAATAGTACTTTTTATTATCTGTGAAAGAGCAAGTCGCGTATAAAAGGATATTACCCTAATAATTAACTAAGTTGCAGAATTGAAATACCAATAAATTTGAACAAACGTTTGCGCGGTTTTATTGTGTGTTATTTATTTAGGTTTGGAACATGCTTGAGCATATACTTAAACAATACGGAATAAATGCGGCCGATTGTAAAATAACAGAATTTGGCTCGGGTCTGATCAATCATACCTGGCGGATCAGCGGTAATAAACAATACATCCTTCAGCAGATCAATACTTATGTTTTTCGCGATCCCGGCGCCATCGCCCGGAACCTGCATCTGATCGATGCCTATTTAAAGGCAAACTCACCTTACTATCTTTTTGTGGCACCTTTGCCGGCATTAAATGGTGAATACCTGGTACAGCATCAGAATGCTGTGTACAGGTTATCGCCTTTTATCGAAAACTCTGTTTCAGTTAATGAGATAACAAATACCAAACAAGCTTATGAAGCCGCACGTCAATTCGGTTTGTTCACATTATTGCTCAAGGATTTTGACGCCACGTCCTTAAAATGTACCATACCGGGTTTTCACGACCTGTCATGGCGATATGAACAGTTTTTGCAGGCAAGAAAAAATGCCGCAGCTGACAGGCTGAAAAAAGCTGATGAGATCATAAAGTGGGCCGATCAGTACTACGATATCGTGACCACCTATCAAAAGCTGGTTGCTAATAAAATGCTCCCTGTTAGGGTGATCCATCATGATGCAAAGATCAACAATGTATTATTTGATCCCGCATGGAATGGCCTTGCGGTGATAGACCTGGATACGGTAATGCCCGGTTATTTTATAAGTGATGTGGGTGATATGCTGCGTACCTATCTTTCGCCTGCGAATGAAGAAGAAACCGATCTCAATAAGATAGTGATAAATGAAAACAATTTCTATGCAGTGTACGATGGTTATTCGGCAGCAATGGGTTGTGAGCTGACCGCTGCAGAGAAGGAATATTTTATCTGGGCCGGAAAATTTATGATCTATATGCAGGCAGTACGTTTTTTAACCGATTATCTGAGCGGAGATAAATATTACCACATCACCTATGGGGACCAGAACTTAAACAGAACTGCTAACCAGTTAACCTTGCTGGAAAGACTGATAACGTCTGAAAAGAGGTTTGTAATGTATATACAAACTGATAAAGCTATCTAAGATGGTAGTAGCTTATCGTTAATACTTAGAAAAAGCCGTTTTACGTAAGTTAAGCGGCTTGTACATGCTATTAAGTAGTAAATTTCTGATAACCAGCCAGCAAAATTGAAATGGAATGTAACTTATATACTTCAAGAATTAAATAGTTTCCAATTTCCTTCTGATATAACTTCAATTTTATCATTGAGTACTTTAATTGCAGTTTGATCGTCTATCGCATACACTGGCACCGGTATTCTTTTCGCCCATTGTTCTGCATTAACTAAAGACGCATCCTCGTGATCGGGATGTCCATAATGCGGAATTATCGCGAAATCAATAAGTTCCGCTCCGTGAGCTAAAACAAAAGTTCTGTTTATGTCACCCAAAGAAATATTTTCAGATGTCAATGCTTTGTGAGCGCAACGCGGGGGGGCGGTATAAGCTTCGCCGAAGGTAGTACTAGCGGCCATACTTCCGGCGCTAACGCCCACATATACGGTTTTATCAAGCAATGATGGCAATAACGCTTTCAAGCCGGATACTTCTATCCAAGAAGCTAAATAGGCCGGATCGCCTCCCCAAAATAACAATGCGTCCGCATCGCGAACCGCCGGCTCCCAAACTTCCTTTTTGATACTAGGCAGCGCGGTAAGCTCCAATACACCTATCGATTTCCAGCCCAGTTGGGTAAATGGCGATCGCGGTCTTCCTAAAATGGACTGGTAGGCATAATTGGCACCGCCGGGAAAAGGGTAAATTGCTGTGGGTATAAACAACGCGTTAGATTCAGCAATAGGTTTGCCGAGTAATTCAACCAGCGCGTTGTGTATGCTATTATTCGTAATACCACCGGATGTAAGCAGTAATTTCATAATTACAAACTTAGCTAACAATAAAATAATATTCAGGGGTGCGCACGCGACAAGTCTGAGGGGTAAATACGTCCTAAACCCGGAAACTTCGCCCGGTTGAGCGTCACGCTTTCTTCGCCCGATTAAGCGTCCATGCTTAACTGTTAAACACTGCTAGTGTCCACACTCGCGTAAACAAACAAAAAAAGCCGCTTAACTTTCGCTAAGCGGCTTAGTAGCCCGTAGGGATATAAAGAAGATTGAATTATTTTAGATTCAGTTAGATTGAAATCAACTACAAGTAATTGATTATCAATTAATTAAATTGATTTTACAGTTGAAGTTACATTACTTCGCTCGAAATCGGAATAAGGCCGATTGACAGTGGGACTGACAGTGACTTTAACAAAAAATCAATATGGCAACAGTAAATTTTTATCTCGACAAGGCCGACAAACAAGGCCAATCACTTATCCTTATGACCTATTTAGCCGGACGGCAAAAATTTCGGTATTCTACCAAATTTAAAATCACAGCCAGCGAGTGGATCAAGAAAAAACAACGACTGAAAGATTCGAATGTAGTAAATGCTCAGTTAGATAAACTTGAAAGCTTAATTAGAGAAGCACAAAACAAGTCCCTGTTATCATATAATGAAATAGACTTTGAATTTGTGAAACAAACATTTTATGACAATCTGGGCGGAAAGAAAGAAAAGAAGAAAGTTACCTTTTTACAAAGCTTTCAAGAATACATCGACCTGTCTAAAACAACCAAGAAGCAGAAAACCACAGATCGCTATGTTACCACTTTCAGGCACATCAAAGAATTTGGCAAGACCAAACGATATGAACTAAACTTTGAAAAGATTAACCAGCATTTCTACGAGAATTTTACTCATTACCTCTTAACCGAGAAGAAGCAGTTAAACAATACCGTCGATAATTATATCAAGACCTTAAAAGCCTTTATGAACTTCTCTATTGAACGGGGTTATTGCAAGCCCAGCAATGAAGTGAGGAAGTTTAGAGTGTTGAAAGATGAGGGCGAACTGATCTATTTAACCGAGGACGAATTATTGAAACTATATCACTTAGAATTATCTAATCAGAAGCTAAAAGTTGTACGAGATAACTTCTGCTTTGCCTGTTTTACCGGACTTCGCTATTCCGATATAACTAAACTACAGCCGGAAAATATTAAAGACGATTATTTAGAGATTAAGACCGAAAAGACAAGAGATTTTTTGAGAATACCTTTAGTAAGTTATGCCAAAGAGTTGTTAAACAAAAACGGTGGCAGGTTACCCAAGCTTTACACCAATCAAAAGACAAACGAATATCTAAAAGATTTAGGCGCATTAGCTGAGTTCAATGAGATGATACAAGTGATCAAATACCGCGGAGTTGAAAAGGTAGAATTTTTAGAACCGAAATATAAGTTCTTATGTACCCATACGGCAAGAAGAACATTTGTAACCCTATCACTTGAAAAAGGCTTGCGCCCGGAATTAGTAATGTCCATTACAGGCCACAAAGATTATAAGACGTTTAAGAAATACATTAAGCTAACGGATAAGGTAAAGCTTGCTGAAATGAATAACGTTTGGACGCCTAAAATGAGAGTAGCATGATTTGCTGAAAGTAAATGTCAAATCAAATTTGCTCAATTGAGAATAAGGGATATTTTTGCAAAGCGAATTAAAAAACGGTTATAGCTGATATTTGCGAAATTTTATACAGGTGTGTGCCTGTTACCTTATGCCAACTGAAATAGTGTTGCGCTCATTTTATAAGTAACGATTTTTGACGTTTACTTTCATTTTATAAGCTAAAGTATCTGGAAGAAATTATAAAACAATGGTGGAATGAGAATGAAGATCAGCGTGAACGTAGAAAGAAGAGAGAAGAAGAACAGAAAAAACCATTGTTGACCATTCAGGATATTTGCGACAGGTTCAGTGTTTGTAAAGGCACAGTCCATAACTGGAAAAACCGGGGACTAATCGTTGGTAAGAAAGTAGGAAAAAACCGATATTTTACCGAGGATGAAGTTAGAGGCGCATTAAATCAATATGGCTGGAGTAAGTAACATAAATCCATAAAGAAAGTCCCAAGACCCCATGTAATGACATGGGGTTTTTAATTTGAAAATAATAGGCTAAAAAAGACCATCATTTGTTTAAATACTATCATCTATGATAGTGAATGTTCCGTGTTACAGTACTGGAACAATAAAAAGTCTAATAGTCAAATTGAGATTAGTGATAGTATAAAAAGTCTAATCGATTGAACTCCGCGTACCGTGTTACAGAATTGGTACGCTTAATTATTATATTAGCATTTATAGATCTATCCGCTTCATGATGACTTTTAATATCACAAACTATAAAAGTGCAAACCAGCACATGATACAAGCACTAAAAAAGCAGGCTAAGCTGCTGGATGATGCTGGCTTTTTGGTTGACGGCATTATTTGCCCGGACAAATATGGAAAGCAACAGGTCAAAGTATTGGTAGTGTTAAGTGAATGTTATGGCTATGAGCATTGCAACGATGTATATATAGAGAATCAAATTAAAGATGACATATTAGGAATATCAAAGTCCAGCACGCAAACCGCAAAAAAAATCCCTGCTTTGTTATGGCCGGTGTTCCAGTCGTTAAAAGAAAAAAAGAAAATATTATACGATGATTGCCCGTATTTTTTCTTAAGTAATGACGCTAATGGACGGGATTTACAAGAAACATTATCAAAAATCGCATGGATCAATGTTAAAAAGTTCTCTAATGATGAAGTCAGCCAGGATGATAGTAAAATCTATAAAAGTTGCTTTGACAATAAGGAACTTCTACAATTGCAAATTGACTCGATAGCACCGGATTTAATAATTGTATGTGGCAATGTGGTTATTAATGGATTACGCGATGCCAAACTGTTAGGTGACGATTTACTTACGACCAAAAACATTGTGCAAACAAATAAGCTAGGGCAGAAAGTAATTTTCGTGAACCATCCAAGTCACTATGGCTCGTGGGGGTACAAGTCGATTTATGCTTTGTATGAAACGATATATGAAGAAATCTTAGAAAAACTTATAAATTGAATATAGATTAAGATAAATGTAAAAAGTCTAATGCGTTAGACCAGATGCTGCATGTTATACACTTGCAGCTTATTAGATGCAAATGTGTTTACTGATGAAAGGTCAAGGTAAATGTTAGCGACTATTTTAAGACTTACTATTAAAGCTGTATCTATTGCAGTTTAATTTATTGACTTGTTTAGCTGAACTGCATAAGAACTAATTTCGTTACACTTCATTAGCTCTTATGCAGTTCAGCCCACAAGCATTCTAATTAAGCGTAGATACTTTTTTAGTTTCTTAAAAGTCTTAAAATTTGGTTTGTTTTAAAAGAACTATAATGATTGTGAGACCAATAAGCAGGAATGCTATTTAAAGCTAATATTGGGAGATATATAGGAATAGTATGTTTTTAAATTCGATTGTTGGTCATTGAGTAAAAATTTATCAATGGAAAGCTTTAATCCTTTATCAGTTGTTAAAGCTAAATAAGTCAATTTATAATCTACAACTTTGTTACCAGGTATAAGTTGAACGAATAGGCTTTTCCGAGGAAAATCCAATAAACTAGCAATGTCACTTTTTGTAATTTCTGCGGCCCCGCTAACATCGATTACAAGACAATTTCTATTTCTCACGAACGTCAAGAATAGGGCTTTATTAAGATTGTCACTACCAGAATCCATTAAAAAATGGCCGAGTTTTCTATACTTGATTTTGTAAAAACTTGTATCGAAATTCATTAATAAAATGCTGTTTTGAAAATAGTTCCGCGACCTTTTATTATCCATAACAATTTCGCATCCTAAATAGCCTACAAATTCAGCTAAGTTTTCTTCATCATGACTTTTTATCTGGGGCATCCTATCCTTATAGAGAGATAACAAAATTGCATTTTCAGATAAATGTAGGCTCGAAATTCTTTGAATATACGACTTAAGTGCTGGCTGATTAGCAGGAATTTCCAATTGATACTCAATATTTAGATTACCAACTGGTTTTTGAAGTCTTTTTATATTAATGTTATTTATTGAATCTCTAAGCCTTACGTCTTGACGAGCTTTATTTTCTGAAATAATTGAAACGAATACTGAACTTATTATCAATATTAATACTACCCAACCACCGATAGTTGGTTTCTTAAAGATTGCTCTAAAATTTCCTTTATTGCCTTTACTTCCCTCTGTGTTCAAGAGTAATCCGACAATTCCTAGTAACGCGGTTATCACAATTCCTACAAAAGTCATAATGAGTTGTTATGCTTGAATTAATTTCGTTTAAAATCCAACATTCCCATTAATGCTATAATCCAAATGACAAGACCGATATTTACCTTTTCTCTAATAGCCCAGTCAAAAGTATAAGGAATGTGGCTTTAAATAATACGGTAATTTCATTATTGCGCTGTTTTAGCTTTGCCAAAATCTAAAATATTAAAATTAATAGCTAGTGCGAACCAAGGTTTGTTTTGATAAATGTACGTGGTACTTAAATCATCATAACCACGATCACAACCTACAACTAAACCAAGCTGGACAGATTTTGAAACATCCAAAATAAGACCCCCTCCATAATTAATTGCTGTCATATTTTGACTTTCTGTACCAGTAATTGCTGTATTATTAGATGAGTTTTGATTTAAACTTGCAATTCCAAAGAATCCTCCAATTGTTGCGCCAACCGTATTATTTATTACGCCTAACCTATAACCAATAAAACTTCCAGCACTAAAATTTGCATTAAGTAACGAACTGGGGCGACCAGCTACTGCTGGATGAATTTTTAACGGAACTGTAATTGCAGAAATTATAAGGCCATGTGTGAGTTTAGGGTAGTGATCCTGTACATTTTTATCATAATCTGATTTTTCAACAAAAAGATATTGATTAAAATCGTTGCTTGTGATATATCCTCCATTATCGTTCTGTACCCACGATTTTGTAGATTCCGATACTTTACCATTATCACTGGGAATATAAATTTTTATGTATTCAACATTATTTGAATCCTTAATTGGAGTTTCGGAATCTACGTAAAACCAATATTTATAATACCAAGTTTTAAAATACGTAGTAACTGGCTTTCCATTTTTTGATTGATAAACCTTTATTGGGTCTTGAGTACGCGGGAATAAGTGACCCAATGGTTGTGTAGATTGAGCTCTACATGGCAAAACTTCTACTAAAAGCAATACCAAAGATAAGGTAAGGAAGTGTTTCATTTTAAATGTGATTAGTTGGTAATGACAATTAAAATTACTTTTAAATCATTGATTATCAGTAAGTGTTTTAACGGTAATTGAAGGGTGTTTTAACCGTATTGATTTGATACCGTATAGAAATTGATGACAATATTTCAGATCTTTCTGGATAGCTGAAAATTTTTCTTTATCAGCTCTAAAAAGGCAGTTCAACAGATAATAAAATAAGTCCCATTTAAATATACATTCCCGCGTTTCTTACCTTATTAACGATGGGAATTATTTCCATTAACTTTTCACATTCATAATGAGGATTTTTCAATGACATATACGCTTCATAATGATTGAAAAAATAACTTCTAAAGCAATCTTGCGAAAACAGATCATCGAGATAGGTAAACTGCTGTTTTGCCATTAACATTTCAAGATAAGGAGAAATGACTGTTGCCATGCGAGGCCACAGCGAAGATTGTAATATATAATGGTTATCACATCTGATGGATTCTTCAAAACGATCATTCCAAGTATAAGCCGCAGCTACAATATTGAAACCCATAGCAACCCGGAGAAATTCATTTACCGACGCCCCGGATTCAATTAATTCTTGCTGCCTTACAACTAAAATTGATTCTCCGGTAATAGCGTATGTCAAAGCTAATCTTCTGTCCTTGCCATCAGCGATGAGTTGCCAGCATTCTTTTAAAATGTAATCTTCTGATTCTTGATTTTGTGCCATAATAAGTTCGGTTTAGGTTGTTCGAATAACGAATATACAAGTGCGCGAAATGTATTGTGTGGCTGAGCCAAATACTTAGTAGGTATATAATAGTGGTAAAGAGAGTTTTAATTTCAAACTATCATCAAAGATGGTCTGTAAATGCGAAAAGTATTCGTTATACCGTGAATACAAACTTTCATTCATTAATGTGCTTGTCATGGCAACTAAAATTTATCTTATTTTTACTTAAATTGTCCGACCTAACCTAATAAAACTTAATGACAATACCACAATATCTTGAACAAGTAAATAAACTTTATAAATCTGGTCTTTCGAGTGAACACAGCTATAGAGGTGATTTAAGAACATTACTTGAAAGCTTAGTAACCAATGTAATGGTTACTAATGAACCTAAACGTATTGCTTGCGGTGCACCGGATTATATTATTACTAAAAACGACATCCCTGTTGGGTATATTGAGGCAAAGGATATTGGCAAAGATTTAGGTCATAAAGATTATAAAGAACAATTTGATCGTTACCGAAAATCATTAAATAATCTCATAATTACTGATTACCTCGATTTTTGGCTTTACGTAGATGGCGAACTAAAAACTCAAGTTAAAATAGCCGAAATTGTTAATCATCAAATAACTCCATTACCTCATCACTTTGAGGAATTCTCGGCGTTAATAAAAAATTTCTGTACACACGTCGGCCAAACGATCAAGTCAGCATCCAAGCTATCGATAATGATGGCTGACAAAGCAAAATTACTTGCGGAAATTTTGGAAAGGGCATTATCAAGCGACGAAGAAAACGAAGAAGATAGTACGCTTAAAGAGCAGATGCAAGCTTTTAAGGACATTCTGATACATGATATAAAACCGAAAGAGTTTGCGGATATATACGCTCAAACCATTGCTTATGGAATGTTCGCAGCACGTTTGCATGATACCACACTCGATACTTTCACGCGTCAGGAAGCAGCAGAATTAATTCCAAAAACAAATCCTTTCTTGCGTAAACTATTTCAATACGTAGCTGGGTATGATTTGGATAGCCGCATAGCGTGGATTGTTGATGCTTTGGCAGATATTTTTAGAGCGACGGATGTTGCCGCTATTTTACAAAATTTTGGTAAGGCTACCCAAGCTAACGATCCTATCATTCATTTTTATGAAACATTTCTAGCCGAATATGATCCCGCTTTGCGAAAGGCAAGGGGAGTATGGTACACTCCAGAACCAGTTGTCAATTTTATAATACGTGCAGTTGATAATATTTTAAAAGTAGACTTTAACTTATCAAACGGTTTAGCTGACAACAGCAAAATAAAAATTAAACAAAAGACTGTAACTAAGGCAACGGCAGACCAAAGGTCAAAAATTAAAGAAGTTGAAAAAGAGATAGAAATTCACAAAGTTCAAATACTTGACCCAGCCACCGGGACTGGTACTTTTTTGGCGGAAGTAATCAAGGAAATTTATTCTCAATTTAAAAATCGGCAAGGGGTGTGGAGCAATTATGTTGAAAAGCACTTGGTGCCACGGTTAAATGGCTTTGAATTATTAATGGCTAGTTATGCTATGGCACATTTAAAACTCGATATGCTGTTCACAGGTACTGGATTTAAGGCAACTGGAAACCAGCGCTTCAGGGTCTATCTAACTAACTCTTTGGAAGAACACCATCCTGACACCGGAACTTTGTTTGCTAGTTGGTTAAGTGGCGAAGCAAATGAAGCTAACCATATTAAGCGTGATACCCCTGTAATGGTTATTGTTGGTAATCCCCCTTACAGTGGCGAAAGCACAAATAAGGGGGACTGGATAATGCGTTTAATGGGAGATTATAAAAAAGAACCAGGAGGAAAAGTCAAATTGAAAGAACGTAACTCAAAATGGATTAATGACGACTATGTGAAGTTTATAAGGTACGCACAATACTTAGTTGAAAAAAATGGCGAAGGTGTGATAGGTTTTATAAATCCTCATGGCTTTTTAGAAAATCCAACTTTCCGGGGAATGCGTTGGAATTTGTTAAAAGCGTTTGATAAGATTTATACTATTGATTTGCATGGTAACAGCACAAAGAAAGAGGTTTCACCAGATGGATCAGCTGATGTTAATGTATTTGATATAATGCAAGGCGTCTCAATTAATATTTTCGTAAAGACTGGTAAAAAGAGAGAGGATGAGTTGGGAGATGCCTATAACTTTGATTTGTTTGGGAAACGAGAATCTAAATATCAATTCCTTCGAGAACACTCGTTGCAGGACATTGAGTTTAAAAAGTTATCACCGCGAGCACCTATGTATTTCATGTTGGATAAAAATTTTGATAAAGAACTTATTTATGGAAAGGGTTTAAGCTGGATGAATTATTTACAATGAATAGTTTAGGATTTGTAACAGCGCGGGATATTTTCACAATTCACTATTCAGAAAAAGACGTAAAAAAAACAATAGAAGAATTCCTAAGGATCGATGACGAAACTGCGAGGACCCGATTTAAATTGGGAAAGGATGTTAGGGATTGGCAAGTTAGTTTGGCACGCAAAGACCTTTTACAACACTATCCCAACAAAGGCCAAATCGTCAAGGTATCATATCGACCATTTGATATAAAATATACGTTTTATACAGGAAAATCAAAAGGATTTTATTGTTATCCTCGACATGAAATCATGAAACATCTAATCTCTGGGAACAATATCGCTTTGAACGTTTGCAAAATAGGCCGGTCGATTGATTCTCATGTTTATTTTGTAAGCAAGTACCTTACTGATAAAAACTTAGCTTCGTCTTTAGACAGCGTCAATACCTTTCCATTATATTTAATACCTGAAGTTGACAATCAACAGAACCTTTATAAAGATGTACAACGAATTCCAAATTTTGACCCCAACATAATAGATCACATAGCACAGAATTTAAATCTTAAATTTAACTTAGATGGCATCCAATTATTCAATTCTGACAAACCCAGAATTTTTACACCTACCAATCTGTTAGATTATATATACGCAGTTCTTTATTGCCCGCGCTATAGAGAGGAGTATAAAGAGTATTTAAAAACTGATTTTCCGAGAATACCATATCCCAACAACAATGATGTCTTTTGGGAGCTTGTTGAATTAGGTAGTCAACTGCGACAAATACATCTATTTGAAAGCACACAGTTGAATAACACAACATCCAGCTATCCAGTGGACGGTGACAATATTGTGACTATTATAAACTACGAGGCTGGTCGTGTTTATCTAAATGATACGCAGTATTTTGACAATGTACCTTTAGACGCATGGGAATTTTACATCGGCGGCTATCAGCCTGCGCAAAAGTGGCTCAAAGACCGTAAAGGGCGAGAATTGAGTTTTGATGATATTTTACATTATCAAAAAATTATCGTTGGCTTACTGGAAACTGATAGGATAATGAAAGAAATAGATAAAATAGAGTTTTAATAAGTTGATAATGAAAAAAATAATACTATTTACAGGTGCAGGCATGTGCGTTCCAATGGGGCTACCTTCTGCTTTGAGCTTTGCTAATACGATTGAAAAGTGCAACATACACCTTTATAATCTTCTACTTGGTTTTTTAGGCGAAAATGCAAAAGATATTGAACAAATATTATATGCTATTGAAGAATTTGTGAATGGCTCGAATTTTTACAAATTCTTGATAAGCCACCTAAATTCAAGCCAAACTAGTTTCAAACCATTTAATGATTCGATTAACAATCAATTAATAAGTGCAAGAAGATTTCAACAAGAGGTAAAGTCTGATATTTTTAGAATCCTTCAAAGATTTGATTCACAAGTAGCTTTAGAAATTTATTTAGAACTGTTAAAATCATTCAAAAAATTATATAACGATTTTTCACTTTCAATATTTACCACAAATTATGACTTGGTCTTTGAAATTCTTGAAAGAGACTATTTCGATGATTTTGAAAAATTAGGGTATAAGGATATTTCGTACGGATTTAAATCCAAGCGGAATGTTATGCAATTTGACAGATTCCAAGATCTTAAATGGGAAAACGATATTATCGAGTACAATAAACTACATGGCTCATTGGATTGGACAAAAGACAATAAAGGTCACGTAATTAAAACTGGAGCTGTTACAATACCAGCAGTTCCTGATGATATGCCATTGCTTTATCCGGGTTATAAGGGAACGCCGACTGGTGAACCATTTATTTCAATGCATAATAAGCTCTATTATCGATTAGTTGATTGTGATGTAGTATATGTTGTGGGTTTTGCTTTTAGAGACCCTTACATTAATTCAATATTCGAGTTTGCTTTGAGGGGTAATAAAAATTTAAAAATAAACTGTTTTAATCCATTGCCTATTGAAAAATTACCTACTGAATCGGCGATTCCACAAATGGTAAAAAGTTTCCCAAAACAATTCATCTATAATCAAAGAGGCATTGAATGTAAGGATAACCCATTAGGAATTCCATTATTTCAATAATGAGTTAATACAAAATTGTAAAAATGAAAAAAATGAAGGTTTGCAACGCTGATAATGATTTTAACCGGCAAGTAGATTGCATCTACAAAGACGAACGATATTCAGCGCGTGATAACGGAGCCGTCTTGCGGCATCCTCATCAAGGGAAGCGCCCGCGGCCTACCGACAATTTATGGACTTTTGGAAAACTCAATGCGCTGACTGGTTATAATGAAATCGCTTCAGTTCGTATTCATAGAATAGTTGCAACTGCATTTCACGGATTACCACCCACTAAAGAGCACGTCGTTGACCACATAGATACCAACAAACAAAATAACCGCCCAGAAAATCTTAGATGGGTGACAAGACTGGAAAATGTCTTGCTAAACCCGATTACAGCAAAACGTATAACTATCGTGTGCGGCAGCGTCGAGGCATTCCTTGCCGACCCTTTAAAGTTTAGAGAGGATTTCCTAGAACCCAATTACAAATGGATGTGTAATGTCAGCAGGCAAGAAGCAGAGATAAGTTTAAAACGAATGTTGGCTTGGGCACAAAGTGGTAAACTTCCTTTCGGCGGCCCTTTAGGCGAATGGATATTTAATCGAGGCATTATTCAAAATGTAGAAATCGATGATATAATTGACGCAGTGACTCCAAATGCTGTCCAACGAGATTGGCGCACGCCTTCGGAATTTCCATGTTGTCCGCAAGAATATTCCGGAGAACCTCTTTTAGCTTATGGCACAGAACTCAAAGCAGGCCTTATATTTTGCCGCAATAATATATATTCCTCGATAGTACTTAAGAGCGCAATATCTGACGACCGTCGATCATTATATGTAATGTCTGAATCAACCGATGGCAAGAATGCTATCAAGCCTTGGGGACTTGCTAAGATTACTTTTGAAAATAATTTATTTGTACATACAAGCCTTCACAATTTCTTTACGCAAGAGGGCGCTGAAAAACAATATTGTCTCGCACAGGGTCTAGAATGGTTTGGTGGAGACACCGTTGATGATTATTGCTGATAATGCAAATTCAGGTAGCAAATTTAACCGAGTGCCGTTGTTTAAAAAAAGCTTGTTTGAATTTAACTGAATTTATCCT
>JBQCEA010000225.1:0-5231 GCA_051960695.1 Mucilaginibacter sp.
TCCAGCAAACGCTCCTATTGAAGATAATGGTGGCGGTGATGCACATGTGATCGTAGTGGATAAAGACAATAAAATGCTGTATGAGCTGTACAACGCAAGTTACAGCAATGGCCAGTGGTCTGCATCAAGCGGGGCCATATTCAACTTATCATCAGATGCTTTACGCCCTGTAGGCTGGACTTCGGCAGATGCTGCAGGTTTACCTATATTTCCCGGGCTGATACGCTATGACGAAATGATGACCGGAGCTATAAACCATGCTTTACGCTTTTCATTGTCAAAAGCTAATTTAAAACCTGGCACTTACGTTTATCCGGCAAGGCACAGCTCTGCAGGCACAGGCGGTCAGTATTCCTTGCCCTTCGGTTCAAAGGTCAGGCTTAAAGCCAGCTTTGATATCAGCAGCTATTCACCACATATGCAAGTAATATTGACAGCCTTGAAAAAGTATGGGATGATCGTCGCCGATCAGGGTATGGATATGTATATAAGCGGCGCCCCCGATTCGCGCTGGAATAACACCGAACTTCGTCAATTAAACAATCTTACATCGTCAGACTTTGAAGTTATCAAACCAGCAAACTAACACGCTTACTTTTTAACTGCGTACCCCAAACCAATATTTACCGCAACAAAAAAGGCATTTTGCTTTTTATCCGGCCCGGCCTGCAACTTATAGTTCTCTATGCGCCAGTCGCCCTGCGCAGCATTGATATAATAACCAGCACGAATACCTATTGGGATACTGCGCTGAATGGTAATACAATCCAGCTGTTTTTCTTTTACTTTAATCGAGTAATCCAGTCCGCCGCCAAGCTCAATACCAAAATTGGGCTGGTAAAACGTTTTGCTTGATGTACTATTCAATATTTCATCAGAAAAATTAGATGTGCACTTGATAGCATTGTTATCCTGAATATTAAATACTTCTGCTGAAAGATTTACACCGACAAAAGGGAATATACGCACGTCGGGCTGTTTGACAACGTTATATCCCAATCTTAGGTAAGCCTGGTACTGGTTAAACCTTGCTTTCAGTCCGTTATCATCCGAGGTGGTCCATGGAGTAAAGCCAATACCATCCTCCTCTATCCATTGTCTGTGCACATGGTTCATAGAGAGGTTTATCCAAATATCATTGTGCTTTAACGATGGAATACCGTTGTTATTCAAAACGGCATTTAATTGACTAAGGTTAGTATTACGATAAGTGACCTGTATCTGGGCAGTTCCGGCAAAGTCATGCATATCATGCCGAAACCACCTCCTGGTTGTGTCACTTCTTTGGGCCTTCGCTGCACCCATATACAATAGTGCAGCCAGGGTGAATAAAACAGTTGTGAGCTTTTTCATAATAGATAGATTAGTAAATTTATTTTACCAATAGTTAATATCTATAACATGAAATAACTCAGGGAGTTTTGTTCTACTTAATTAATTCGGGGGAATTAACCTGCAGTTTTAACTACATCTGATAATTCAAGCTATTATAAGTAGGGGCGAACAAAAATTGATCAGGCACTCCGGAAAGTGAAAGCTTAAACCCTATTCACCTTAATAAAACCTTTTTTGATCTTGTAAGCATCTTTCAATACTTCTACCAGCAGATCAAGCTTCATTGGCTTGGATATATAATTATCCATGCCATTACTTAAACAAATATCACGGTCCTCGGCCAGGGCATTGGCCGTCATAGCAACAATAACAGGCTGAGGAATATCGAGTTTCCGAATGTTTTTCGTGGCTTCAAAGCCATCCATCTCAGGCATTTGAATATCCATCAATACCACATCGTATGTTTTTACTGACATAGCTTGCACAGCTTCCAGCCCATTTTGGGCAATAAACACCTGGTAGCCAAGCTTATTGAGAATTCTTTCTATCAGTTTTTGATTAACAGGATTATCTTCAGCAACCAATATATCTATTGGATATTGGCTGGCAAAATTGTTTTCAAGTACTGTATTAGATTTTACTTCAGGTAATACTGCTTCTTTACGTTCACCTAATTCAGCGCAAATGCTTTTTAGCAACTGGTTCTGTTTAACAGGTTTTGTGAGGACGGCTGAGAACAGACCCGGATATTTTTTGCGGCTCTCATCATTAATAGAGCTCAGCATGATAACAGGTACAGGGCGTTGGGAATCTTTGATGGCCTGTGCCAAGCCGGCTCCGTCCATTTCCGGCATTTGCATATCCGAAATAACTAACTGAATATCTTTATCTGAAGATAATATTTCCAACGCATAGTACGCCGACATGCAAATTACAGGCACCAGTTTCCAATGCTCCAATTGCGATTTTAAAATAATGAGATTGGTATTATTATCATCTACAACCAATACCTTTTTACCACGCAAATTGGTAAAGCCGGGTAACAGCATACTATCAACAGAAGATTTATTGCTGACTTTTGCCCTGATAGTAAAATTAAATGTTGAGCCTTCGCCTAAACGGCTTTCAACCCATACATTACCCCCCATAAGCTTAACCAGGCGCTCGCTAATAATGAGCCCCAAACCTGTACCACCATATTTGCGGGTGGTGGATGAATCAACCTGCGAAAACGGTTTAAACAGTGTTGAAAGTTTTTCCTCCGGAATGCCGATACCTGTATCCTTAACGCTTACGCCTATTTCCAGTTCCTGGTTAGAAACAGCCTGTGACAGGAATATTTTAATGAACACCTCGCCTTTCGACGTAAATTTAATAGCATTATTAATAAGATTGATGATTACCTGTTTTAAACGCAAACTGTCGCCAATCACATATCTCGGCAAATTAAAATCAACCTGGTAAATTAAATCAAGATGTTGTTCGGCGGCTTTTTGCGAGAACATGTCCATGATCTCCTCAATGCTTTGACGAAGATCAAAATCTTCCTCCTCGATATCCATCTTGCCCGATTCGATCTTAGAAAAGTCAAGAATATCATTGATCACGTTCATCAGGCTATCGCCGCAATTGATGATCGTTTCAGTGTATTCACGCTGTTCATCATTCAGCTGTGTTTCGGCAAGTAATGATGCCATACCTATAACACCGTTCATTGGTGTCCTTATTTCATGGCTCATAGTGGCCAGGAAAATACTCTTTGCCTCATTAGCTCTGTCTGCCTCCTGGCGTGCTTTATATTCCTGGTTCTTCTGCTCCTCTAACTCTTCTGATTGTGACTGCAGCTCCTCATTTAATGATTGAAGTTCTTCAGATTGTGAAAGCAGCTCCTCGTTCACTGCCTGTAATTCTTCTGACTGCGATTGCAGTTCTTCATTAAGTGACTGCAAGTTCTCAGATTGCGTCTGCAATTCTTCGGCCTGACGCAAAACAACGGTTGTACGCTCTTTTACCTGCTTTTCAAGCTTCAGTTTTTGCCGGAGAATATTGCGTAAACGATATAGATTTATACCATATATACCTCCTACGATAACAATGCAAGCAAATGTTTCAAACCACCAGGTAAGCCAAAATGGCGGTACTATTGTCACTTTCAGGCTTAAAACATTTGGCGACCATTTACCTACACTGTTTTCGCTTTTAACCTTAAAGGTGTAAGTACCCGGAGGTAAATTGGTATAAACAGCCGTATTCTTATCTTCTACATAATTCCATGCTTTATCAAATCCTTCCAGCATGTAAGCATATCTTTTTTTACCGGGAGAGATAAAATCAAGTGACGCATATTCAAAAGAGATCACCGATTGATCATGAGAAAGTGTAATAGATGTCGCTTGTGAAATGTCAACCTTTAATGGCGACGGATCATCTGCATTTTTTGCCGGCTCAATGGTTTTGTTAAATATCTGGAATTTGGTTAAAACCAACTTGGGGTTATATGGCGTCTCTGCGATCTGATCAGGGAAAAACGAGTTAAACCCGTTTACCCCACCAAAATATAAAGCTCCGGTACGGCTTTTTAATGCAGAATGTTCTTTAAATTCATCTCCCTGCAAGCCATTCTCAGTAGTGAAATTTTTAAATATTTTAGTTTTAGGATCAAGTACCGATAATCCGTTATTACTGCTTATCCATAATTTACCGGAGCCATCCTCCAATATGGCCTGTACATGGTCAATTGGCAAGCCATCCTTTGTTTTAAATACAGTAAAATGTTTAGTGACAGGGTCGATCAGATTCAAACCGCCTAATGTACACGCCCAAATGTTACCCGAATGATCCTCATAAATATCCGATACAGTGTTATTACTCAGGCTGTTTTGGTTATCATTATGTTTATAATTGATAAACCCATCCGTTTTGGCATTATAAATACTTATTCCGCCATCATCAGTACCAACCCATAAATTTCCTTTGCTGTCAATAAAAAGTGCATTTATCCGGTCGCCTGATAAGCTTGCCGGATTACCCGGATCATGCTTATAATGTTTAAAGTTATTCGTTTGGGGGTCATAAAGATCAAGGCCGTCTCCAAATGTGCCGAGCCATATTTTTTTGTCAGACCGTTGAGCTATAGCATATACGTTATCACCGCTCAGGCTATTTTTATTATCCGGATCGTGCTTAAATACCTTAAATGTATGAGTGCGCGGGTTCATTACATTTACGCCGTTGCCCCACGTGCCTATCCATAAATTCTTTTGATCATCCTGCTTTATATCCAGCACATTATCACCTGATATACTGTTTTTATCGCCATCATGGTGCACAAAAGTTTTAAAGCTCCCGGTTTTAAGATTGAAGAGGTCCATGCCGCCGCCATCTGTTCCTATCCAGATATTATAATCATCGTCTTCATATAAACTTAGCACGAAATTATTGGAAAGGCTGTTAGGCTGTGCAGAATGCATGTAATGCGCAAAGGCGCTTGTATTTTTCTTATACAGGTTTACACCGCCACCATAAGTAGCGATCCACATATTGCCATGGGAATCCTTTGTTATAACATCTGCTGAGTTTGATGCCAGGCTGCTATTGTCAACATCATCATGGAAATAGGTAAAAAACTCGTTCCAGGCATAAATAAATATGTTGAGCCCGCCATTTTCTGTACCGATCCACAAATTATGATTATCATCTTCGGCGATATCCTGTACGCTGTTATTTATAAGTGAATTGCTATTATGCGGATCATGCATGAAATGCTTAAAGGTATTGGTACTGCGGTCGAACAGGTCCATACCTGCCTCCTGCGTACCGATCCAGACACGGTTTTTACAGTCTACAAAAAGTGCAGTTATCTTATTGCCGGAAAGTGACTCCTTTACACTCTCAAC
>JBQCEA010000226.1:0-4000 GCA_051960695.1 Mucilaginibacter sp.
CGTAAGGCCAAATACCCGTTGTCCGATTGACAGTCCGGTCGTTCCATAGCCAATGGCGGTCACCACACCAGCAAGCTCGTGGCCCGGTATGGATGGCGTCCTGTCGCGGTTAGCACGATCAACCCATGTCGAGGGCCAGCTCAGTTCATCTCCGGTTGTTGCAGACGCGCAAACCTGAACTACAACGTCGTTTATAGCTGCCTGTGGTTCTGGCCGCTCTATAAGTTTCATTCCGGCGGTTCCGGCAGCCTGATCTTTTACTACTATTGCTTTCATAACATATCTCCATTTTTATTTATTAGCAAGCACGTGCTCAATAAAAGTGATGTCTGTTAGTATATGAGAAAAGAAGGGACTTCCTTGCGAAAGTCCCTCTGGGTGTTCCCGACGAGATTCGAACTCATATCATCAGAACCGGAATCTGACATTCTATCCATTGAACTACGGGAACAAAGGGTAGGGCAAATATAAAATAATTACTCAGGTTAGATATTTTATTGCGGAATTATACATTAAACCTGAAGTGCATAATATCGCCATCCTGCACAATATAGGTTTTGCCTTCAATAGCCATTTTACCGGCTTCTTTAATGGCAGTTTCTGAGCCGTTATATTTTACAAAGTCGTCATATTTGATCACTTCAGCACGGATAAAGCCTTTTTCAAAATCGGTATGGATAACGCCCGCCGCCTGTGGTGCCGTAAAGCCTTTAGTGATGGTCCATGCGCGTACTTCCTGTACGCCGGCTGTAAAATAAGTAGCCAGATTAAGCAGTTTATAAGCTGCTTTGATCAGTTTGTTTACACCTGATTCTTTTAATCCCAGGTCGTCAAGGAACATTTCACGTTCTTCAAAAGTCTCCAACTGGGCGATCTCTGATTCGATCTGTGCCGAAATGATCAATACCTCGGCATTTTCCTCTTTTACAGCAGCTCTTACCTGATCAACGTAAGCATTTCCCCTGTTTACTGACGCCTCATCCACATTACATACATAAAGTACCGGTTTTGCTGTAAGTAACCAGATATCCTGTATATGTTCTTTATCTTCTTCAGCGACAGGGGCTGTTCGGGCAGATTTGCCCTCAAGCAAATGGTTTTTGTAGATGGTTAAAACCTCAAAAGCTTTTTTTGCTTCTTTGTCGCCACCGGTTTTAGCCATTTTTTCGATCTTACTGATCTTTTTCTCAATCGATTCAAGGTCTTTTAGTTGTAACTCTGTATCAATGATCTCTTTATCGCGTATAGGATCAACTGAGCCATCTACATGGATCACATTATCATTGTCAAAGCAGCGTAATACGTGTATAATTGCGTTTGTAGCACGTATATTGGCTAAGAACTGGTTGCCTAAACCTTCACCTTTGCTTGCTCCTTTAACCAGTCCGGCAATGTCTACTATTTCAATTGTATTAGGCACAATGCTTTTAGGATCTACGATCCCTACAAGTTTTGTAAGCCGTTCATCCGGTACGGTTATCACACCCACGTTGGGTTCGATGGTGCAAAACGGAAAGTTTGCAGCCTGTGCTTTAGCGTTTGATAAGCAATTAAAAAGTGTTGATTTACCCACATTTGGCAAACCTACTATCCCGCATTGTAATCCCATTAATAGTTGATTTTGTTGATTAAGTAGAATGGTTGATTAAGTTGAAATTGAACACAATCAACTTAGTAAACACAATCAACCATTCAATTTAAAGAGCGCAAAGATAACAGAAAAAATCTGCCTGTAATTTGAAAAAATAAACGACTTTTGCGTGCGTTATCGAAGCAAACTAAATTAATCACCAATGTAAAAAAGAGGGCCTTTTTATGGAAGAAATGGTTGAACAGATCGAACTGTTACTGGAAAAAAACGATCATCAGGAACTCCAGGAATACCTTAATAACCTGAATATATCTGATGTAGAAGTTTTGATAGGCGAATTTCCCGAACATGGCCCTTTATTTATTGATCTGCTCTCCATTAACCGGTCAGTTAATGTTTTTCGCATCCTGGACTTTCCAACCCAGGAGCGTATACTAAAAAAGCTTCCCGGTACAAAGATCGCTGAGCTGATCAATGAACTACCTCCAGACGACCGTACTTCGTTATTCAGCGAAATGCATGGCGATACGGTAAAAACGCTTATACAACACTTACCTGCCGACGACCGCAAAGAGGCTTTAAAACTGTTAGGATATCCGGAAGATAGTGTAGGCAGGTTAATGACGCCTGATTACATTGCCGTTAAAAAGACCTGGAATGTTGACAAGGTACTTTCGCATATCAGGCAGTATGGCAAAGATTCTGAAACGATAGATGTTATTTATGTAATTGACAGCAACGGCGTATTACTGGATGATATCCGGATACGCGAAATATTACTTGCTGACCCGGAAACAAAAGTGAGCGCTTTGATGGATAGCCGGTTGATCGCATTAAACGCCAATGATCCGCAGGAAGAAGGGATCAACATATTTAGAATGAACAACCGCGTCGCTTTGCCGGTGACTGATAATGAGAATGTTTTGTTGGGTATTGTGACAGTGGACGATATTTTATGGATAGCCAATGAAGAATATACAGAAGACATCCAAAAAATAGGCGGTACTGAAGCGCTGGACGAACCATACCTGGACATCAACTTGTTTAAACTGGTAAAAAAACGTATTGGCTGGCTGATCATCCTGTTTTTGAGCGAGATGCTTACTACCACAGCAATGCAATCATACGGACCTGAGATACAGGCAGTAACCATGCTTGCTTTTTTTATCCCTTTGATCATTTCCAGCGGTGGTAATAGCGGCTCTCAGGCATCTACACTTATTATACAGGCCATGGCGCTTGGCGAAGTAACACTGGCTGACTGGTGGAAGGTAATGCGAAGGGAAATACTATCAGGACTAATGCTGGGTGTAATATTGGGAATAATAGGCTTTCTCCGCGTTTCTTTGTGGACAACCTTCAGCAATATTTACGGTGCACATTGGTTGCTAATGGCATTTACAGTGTGTTTTGCATTAGTAGGAGTGGTACTATGGGGGTCATTGGCAGGATCTATGCTGCCGATCGTATTAAAGAAACTGGGTTTTGACCCTGCAACCTCATCGGCACCGTTTGTCGCCACATTGGTGGATGTTACCGGCTTAATGATCTATTTTAATATAGCCCTTATTGTAATGGGGCCGATCATACATCACCAGGTAAAATAGAAAGCATAAAAAACCCTGCCAAACGGCAGGGTACTTTATATTAGTTTAGTTTGTTTGTTACGAATTAGATCTCAAAAGAAAAGTCGTCTTCTTCAGTTGCTTTAGCTACTTCAGGAGAATCGCTGTACTCATAGCGTTTTTCAACAACTTCCTGGTGAGCTTTGATATAGTCAACTGTTTCTTTCAATCCTTCGGCAAATTTCTCGAAGTCTTCTTTGTAAAGGAATATTTTATGTTTAATAAATACTCCATCCTCAAGTCTTTTCTTGCTTTCGGTAACGGTAATGTAATAGTCGTTGGATCGCGTTGCCTTTACATCAAAAAAATAAGTTCTCTTCCCGGCCCTTACCTTCTTCGAGAAAACCTCTTCACGCTCTCTGTTGTCAAAATCACCCATGTTAAAAAATTGTAATTAGTTTTTTGTTGGGCATAAATATAAATAAATTTTCAAAGTACAAGTATTAAAAACAATATTGTTGTATTTTTTTATGCAATAACTGATATTTTATTTTTATTAAGTAAGATTTAGGCGTTTTCTTCCTCTTCCAGCAGCTGCTTTTCGTACAATTCAAAATAAACCTGGCGGCGCTCCATTAATTCATCATGGGTGCCATGCTCAACTATCTGGCCGTCGTCCATAACCAGTATTTTGTCGGCGTTTTTAATAGTTGAAATACGGTGGGCGATAATGATACTGGTTTTACCGCTCATGATGCTGCCCATATTACTTAATATCTCTTCCTCGGTTCGGGTATCTACTGCTGATAAGCAATCATCAAATATCAATATTTGCGGATGCTTT
>JBQCEA010000227.1:0-2436 GCA_051960695.1 Mucilaginibacter sp.
CATTTACATAGTCCTTTACATGCACTATGTCCCTGCCCCTTTCCAGCATGATCGTTTTAAGTCCTTTTTGTGTCAGTTCTTTCGCTGCCCAGCCACCGGATATCCCGGAGCCGATCACGATCGCATCGTATGTGTTCGTTGACATCTTAGTTTTGAATTTGAATAGTAACTAATAATTGGTTTTTGTTCGCCTAATGTAAAAAATTCTTCACTAAAAGAATAGTTCATTGTGTTTTTTTAACACAATAACGCTTATATCGTATTCTACAGTGGATTTTCACTTAAATTATATAAAGTTTTTTTATCAAAATAACCTAAATATTCCCTTTTTGCATCTCGCTCACAGCATGGTCAACGGCGCGGGCAGTCAAAGCCATATAAGTAAGTGATGGGTTCTGACATGATGTAGACGTCATACTTGAGCCATCGGTTACAAATACATTATTACATGCATGCAATTGATTCCATTTATTCAGCATGGAGGTCTTCGGGTCATTACCCATACGTACACCACCCATTTCATGAATATCCAGGCCTGGCGCCTGATGATTGGTTTCGGGTTTGATATTTTTGAAACCTGCACTTGCAAACATTTCTGATAACTGCTCTACATAATCCTTTTTCATCTTTTCATCGTTATCATCATAATCTACAGATATTTTAAGCTGAGGTATACCCCACTGGTCTTTTAAGTTTGTATCAAGCGCAACAAAATTGCTTTCCTTTGGTATGGTTTCACCCATCATGTGCGAACCTACATACCAAGGGCCATATTCTTTTTTTGATAAACCTGCTTTAAAATCTTCTCCTGCACCTTCCCAACTATTTTTATAACCACGATACGCACCTAAACCACAGGCATATCCGCGAAGAAAGTTTGTCTCCTGCTTGAAAACATTCCTGAAACGTGGTATATAACCACCGCCAGCCGGGTTACGGCCATCAGTAGCCCATTCTTCAAAGCCTTCAACCTCGGCACCGATATGGGCAGAATAATTATGGAAAGCCACATATTTACCCAACACACCGCTATCATTACCCAAGCCGTTCGGGAAGCGGCTGGATTTAGAGTTAAGTAATATCAAATTGGAGTTTAATGCAGCCGCATTGACGAAAATAATGCGCGCGTAGTATTCTTCAGTTTGTTTGGTATTGGTATCAACGATGCGTACACCTGTTACTTTACCCTTCTTATCATCGTAAATAACCGATTCAACCACCGAAAAAGGCCGCAAAGTTAATTTGCCTGATTTTAATGCCCATGGAATAGTTGAGGCATTACTGCTGAAATAGCCACCAAACGGGCAACCGCGCTGGCAAAGTGTGCGTTCCTGGCATTGTGCACGGCCCTGATCAAGATGTATCTGGTTAGGCTTTGAAAGATGTGCACAACGCGCGCTTATCACGTGACGGTTTTTATAGTGGGCCTTAACATGCTTGCTAAAGTAATCCTCAACAGCGTTTAACGGGAAACCCGGTAAAAACTCGCCATCAGGCAATTCAGCTAAACCATCTTTATTACCTGATATTCCTGCAAATTTTTCTACATGGCTGTACCATGGAGCAATATCTTTATATCGTATAGGCCAGTCAACCGCGAAGCCATCGCGAGCAGGTCCTTCAAAATCAAAATCGCTCCAACGCTGTGTCTGCCTTGCCCATAGCAATGATTTACCTCCTACCTGGTAGCCACGTATCCAATCAAAAGGTTTTGTTTGCACATAAGGATGCTCGTGATCCTTTACAAAAAAGTGCATGGCATCTTCCTTAAACGCGTAGCAGCGGTTAACCACCGGATTTGCCAGCTGAATATCCATTGGTACTTCGCCGCGGTGGGTAAATTCCCATGGATACATATTGGTTGTAGGATAGTCTTTGATGTGTTTTACATCTCTGCCACGTTCCAGCATCAGTACCTCTAACCCTTTGTCTGTAAGTTCTTTTGCAGCCCATCCGCCACTTATACCCGAACCGATAACTATTGCGTCATAAGTGCGCTCTTTAGCGCTATCGACATTAAGATTAGCCATTGTTTGCAGCCTTCAAATTTTTAACTGGATAGTACGCATTATACCTGCCGGGAACAAGTTCGTAAACTATCTCTTTGGTCATGAAATATTTAGATTCGGTATAACCGAAAACAGTTAATCCTTTTACAGTATTGTAAAAGCCTGTCAGGTCTTTTGAATAATGATTACCCCTCTTTTCAAAAGTATTCAACAAGTCCAGCTTTTCTTTCTTCCTGCAATCAGCGAAATGCTTATTATAAGTTTTTTTGGTGAGATCGTTAAACTCATTCATCCCCTTAAAAAACGACTGCTGATCCTCTTTTTTGGTACAATCATCTACCATTAACCATACAAATTTATCCAGGTTAAGATCAGTAGCTCCGGGTGTATTTGTTTTAGGGATGATAGTTTCAGCCATATCTGTCAC
>JBQCEA010000228.1:0-2402 GCA_051960695.1 Mucilaginibacter sp.
GTGAAGTAATTACTCGTCTTGGCAATCATGTGTATTTAAACCCTTCCAGCAGCGAATGGGAAACTGCTGACCAGTACCTGAGTGGCAATGTAGTTGAAAAGCTAAGGCAAGCTGACCGCCTTATGAATCAGTTTCCGGATAATCCCCAATACAAACGAAGTGCTGAAGCCATAGCAAAGGTACAGCCAGAGCGGATTCCTTTTGAATTACTGGATTTCAATTTAGGGGAACGCTGGATGCCTACTTCTTACTATGAGCGGTTTGCAACTACTTTATTTGAGCAGGATACCACCATCAATTATTTCCCATCGTTGGATGCGTTCAAGGTAAGCACCGGCATGAACATGAAAGTAGCCAGGGAGTTTGCGGTAACACCTAAAAGCGGGAGAACAACTTATGGCTATACATTGCTGGAACATGCACTGGAAAACACAACTCCTTTTTTTACTTATGAAGTTTCTGTCGGGGATGGCAAAACCATACGCCTGCCGGATAATGAAGCCATACAATTAGCGCATCAAAAGATTGAGCAAATGCGTAATGGCTTTGTAGCATGGCTGAAAGATTTGCCGGATACAGAGAAAAAGAGTATTGAGAATCTATACAACGATACCTTCAATTGCTATGTGCTGCGGGAGTTTGACGGCAGCCATTTGAATTTCCCCGGTTTGGATAAGCAGGGGTTGGGCATTGAGGATTTATACAGCAGCCAAAAGAATGCTGCCTGGCGTATTATTCAAAACCGCGGGGCTTTGATTGACCACGAAGTGGGATTGGGTAAAACCCTTACCATGATTATTTCCGCGCAGGAAATGAAAAGGCTGGGTATCGTTCATAAGCCAATGATTGTCGCATTGAAGGCAAACGTAAATCAGATTGCCGAAACCTATAAAAAAGCGTATCCCAAAGCCCGCATTTTATTTCCCGGACAAAATGATTTTGCACCTGCGCAAAGGCTACGGCTCTTCCATGAAATAAAAAATAACAATTGGGACTGTATCATCCTTACCCATGACCAGTTTGGTAAAATACCACAATCACCAGAGATACAAAAGCAAATATTCCAAACGGAACTGGATAATGTAGAAAGGGATTTGGAAACGGTAAAAGACCTCGGCGGTGGCATTTCCAAAAAAATGCTTAAAGGCCTGGAAATACGAAAGAACAACCTGGAAGGAAAACTGAAGGCAATTCTGAAAGATATAGAAGAAAAGAAAGATGCAGGTATCAACTTCAGAGATATGAGCATTGACCATCTGTTTGTTGATGAATCGCATAAGTATAAGAATCTCACCTTTACTACCCGTCATAACCGGGTGGCCGGTTTAGGTAATATGGAAGGTAGTCAGAAGGCGCTCAATATGCTGTTTGCCGTTCGAGAGTTGCAAAACCGGTTTAATGCCGACCTGTGTGTAACCTTCCTTTCGGGAACGCCTATATCCAATAGCCTGACCGAAATGTACCTGCTCTTTAAATACCTCCGTCCAAAGGAAATGGAGCGACAGCACATCGAAAACTTTGATGGTTGGGCGGCGGTATTTGCACGCAAAACAACAGATTTTGAATTTTCAGTAACGAATGAAATCATCGCTAAGGAACGTTTTCGTCATTTCATTAAAGTGCCGGAGCTCGCTTTATTCTATAATGAGATTACTGATTATAAAACCGCTAAACATATCCGCCTGGATAAACCCGAACTAAACGAAACGCTTGTCAATATCAAGCCTAATCCGGAGCAAAGTGCGTTTATTAAAAACCTGATGCAATTCGCTAAAACGGGCAATGGTGAACTAATCGGCCGTGGCAAGCTAACACCAGAAGAAGATAAAGGCCGTATGTTGATAGCTACCAATTATGCCAAAAAGATGGCAGCCGATATGCGGCTGATTAATGAGTGGAAATACAGCGACCACCCTGATAACAAAGTAAATGTATCAGCCCGGAAGATTGCGGCAATTTATAACGAGACCACGCCACACAAAGGAACACAGATTGTCTTTTGCGACATCGGTACACCTAAACCGAATGAATTTAATATTTATGATGCGCTTAATGAGAAGCTGATTAGAGATTTTAATATTCCTTCGACCGAAATCACCTTCATTCATGACTGGACAGATAGGAAGAAGCCGGAACTGTTTAGAAAGATGAACAAAGGCGAAATCCGCATCCTATTAGGTAGTACTGAAAAAGCAGGTACAGGCTTAAACGTCCAGCAACGAGTGGTAGCGATGCATCATCTGGATATTCCCTGGAAACCTTCAGAGTTAGAACAGCGCACTGGCCGTGGAGCAAGGCAGGGTAATGTATTGGCCAAAGAGTATTAGGGCAACAAGGTACAGAACTATGTATATGCCGTAGAGCAATCGCTGGATAACTATAAATTCAATTTGCTGAAAAAT
>JBQCEA010000229.1:0-2705 GCA_051960695.1 Mucilaginibacter sp.
TTTTTCAAGGGCTTTCCGCTGCGTTTCTATTTGCTCATTTTGTTGTTTAAGCAGATTGTTTGCTCTTTTACGCTGATTATTTGCGAACAGTAAAATACCGGCAATAAGGACAAATACGCCTATTACCGCAAGCAGTGTATAAAACCGTACGCTGTTTTGGTAAGCTATTTGCGCGGCACGGGCTTCCTGCTGGCGCTGCTGCTGATTAAAGATCAGGTTTTGCACCTGCAGCGTTTTTTGCTGACTAAATAAACTATCTCTTGCCTGCAGGGTGATCTGCTCATAATTAAACGCATTCTTGTAATCATTAACTGCCTTATATTCATCAGTGAGTAATGTGGCATCGCGCTGAACCTGGTCGGGATTTTTATCGAGTTTAGCTTCATCTAAACTTTTTTTGGCATAATTGATACATGAATCAGGCTGGTTCTTTTTCTGGTACACCTCGGCGATCCTGCGGAAATCCTCACTCCGTAAATAATGGTTATTCTTTGATGTTGAATCATTCAAACTTTTTTTATAAAAACCGATGGCCGCATCCCAATTGCCTTTTTTATATTCAATGATGCCAAAGTTCCGGATCAGATATCCCAGGTCCATTGTGATCTTATGCTGAAGCGAGAAGTCATAAGCGTGATGTGCAAAATAAGATGCTGAATCAAGCTTATTCATATCTAAATATTGCCGCGCAATGTTGTTCAGCTCAACCACTTCGAGGTCCTTAAGATGCTTTCTCTCCACAATACGAAACGATGAATAATAATTATCGAGCGCTTTTTGATGGTCATTCATAATTGAATAAGTCAACCCCCGTGTATTATAACATGAAGCAACAGCCCTGTCGTCATGAACTTTTAAAGCTTCCGGCAGCGTCTCAAAAGTGGTTTTTAATGAGCCGGGCAGGTCGCCGCTTAGTTGCTGAAATGTAGCTACCTCGGACAGTGCCTCTACCTCGCCCCTTTTATAATGTATCTTACGCGATAAAGCCAACGCCTTCCGGCAGTAGTACATGCCTGAATCCACATTGGTATTGAGAAAAATGACGCCGCTTTTAAGTACATATACCTGGGCAAGCGTTGTATCCTGCTTATTCTTTTGATAAGCCCTTATTGTGCTGTCAAGAACGTGAAGACCTTTTTGGGCGAAAACAAAATTGCAGCTTATAAAAAAAGCTAATAAGAACAGTATTCTTTTCATAAAGGGGTTTGGGTTGAAGTTCTTCTATAAAAGTAACGATTACTTTGCTAAAATAAAGAATGTCAGAAACTTATAATTTCTCAACCATCCCAAACCGTGACCATCCGGGGTTAATGCAGCGCTTTTTCACATTCAGCTACCGCGATCTTTGAATCGGCAGTGCCATAGTATAAAAACCATTTGCCCTTAAAATGGGTAAGCCCCTCCAGGAAACATACCTGGTTAACCTGCCCGGTTATTTCATAAGGTTTGTCGGGTTTCATGAACCAGGTGTTCATGCGGTGTACGATCTTTGTTGGATCATTCTTGTCAAATAATACTTCCGATGCAGAATAAGCGCCTGTTGACAATGTCTTGTCACCACCCTTTGGTAAATTCTTGCTATTATAGATCAGTAAAATTCCGCTATCGGTCAGCATGGCCGGTGGGCCGGACTCTACCAGGTCGCTATCAAATTTGCCAGCTCTTGTAGGTAGTACAATTTTTAATTGGGGCACGCTAAGCGCCTGGTCACGCAGTGGAACGGGCGGCTTTTCGCCTGCCTTCATTTCAATCGGCGTCCAGTTGATCAGGTCATCCGAGGTAGCGGCCCATATTTGAGCGTCGCCCCAGTACATCCAGTATTTACCATTGATCTTAACGGCAACTGCCTGGCCATTTTTATATTGAGATACGATAGAACCCGACTTTGACCATTTATCAGCGTATTTGCCATGATATGCTTTGGCGAAAACGCTGCCATATTTCTTCCAGTGCAGCAGATTAGGCGAAGAAGCTACAAACAACCGGGCTTTATCGCCATCATAAGCGGTATAGGTCATGTAATAGATACCCTTATCATCCTCCACTACACGTGGGTCTTCGCATCCGCCTTCCCATTCATATTTTTTTCAGGATCATTATCCGGGTATAGCACGGGTTGTGGCATACGGGTAAAATGCATGGCGTCTGTGCTAACTGCCAGCCCGATACGCGATGTTCCGGCAGGCTTTCCGACTTTATCCTGCGCCCGGTAAAGCATATAAACTTTACCATCCCGGGTTACAATTGCCGGGTTAAAAACATCTTTTTCTTCCCAGGACACTTTTCTTTTGCGTATGGGGTCAGTAAAGCTGCCCGTGCCTGGCTTCAATACCGGGTTTACATTATCGATCTTAACAAAAGGCACCAATGCCCAGCCCGGAGCGCTGTTTAGGGTTGAATCAGCAGTATTATTTGTGTTTTGATGCTTGTTTTGGCACGAGCATAAAAACAGCACAAATGCTGAGCAATAAAAGAGAAAGGTTGGTTTCATATAATTGGCAATCCGAATATATGAAATTTGCAAACAAGTATATCTTTACTTATTAATAGACAGGCGATTTATGTCACTCAAGATATTAGATATCGCACTTACTTTATTCCATTTTGTAATAATCGGGTTTAACCTGCTGGGATGGATATGGAGGCGTACCAGGAAGGCACATTTGATAGTTGTCATAATCACCGCATCATGCTGGTTTATTTTA
>JBQCEA010000230.1:0-8003 GCA_051960695.1 Mucilaginibacter sp.
CCTTTAGGTTCTATTACATCAAACACAATTTTATGTTTCCCTTTCACCTGGTTAAACCATGCATCTGCATCAGAAACAATATCCGAAGTGAGTCCTTCGGCAGATAATGGCAGCGGGGCAGTTAAAATTCCTGCACCAAGCACTGCTGCACCTGTGGCAACCTGTTTTAAAAAGGTACGGCGCTGTTTTAGTTCTGGTTGATCATTCTTGTTCATAACGGCAAAATTTAGAGTGATAAATATTGAAAGACTTTTACTAACCGCTATTTGAGGGGTATCCAAAAAACCAATTATTGCTTATAACCTCTTACAGCCTTGTGTAATAGGAATTTTACATAAAGCTATATATAAACAATTGATTTTTAATCAATCAGGACAAAAAATTTCAGGATTTAAAGCTGTCAGTAGTCAGCCAGGACAATGATATTATCACTGATAGATTTTATCCTTTCTTTGCCTTGCAGAAAGCCAAGACCAACCACAAAAGCGAAACCTGCAACTGTGCCTCCCATCTCATGTATCAGTTCGCTTGCTGCTGCTACTGTTCCGCCTGTGGCTAAAAGGTCGTCATGGATCAATACATGTTGACCTGGCTCAAAGGCATCAATATGCATCTCAATAACAGCAGATCCATACTCCAGCATATACGCTTTTTGCCTGATGGTGTAAGGCAACTTACCTGCCTTGCGTACAGGCACAAACGGAACACCCAACTTACATGCCAGCGATAGGCCAAAAATGAACCCACGGCTTTCAACGCCGGCCACAACATCAATCTGAGTGTGCTTCAATCGCTGAACAAAAGCATCCAGAATACCCTCGCACAGAACAGGGTCTTTGAGAATCGGAGTAATATCCTTAAAGGTTATTCCTGGCTTTGGAAAATCGGGAATATCGCGTATAACTGATTTGATCTGCTGCTCTATCATTTGAAAGTTATGTAGGGTTTAATTTTTTGCAGGGTTTGCTTATCCATTATAGCAATATTGCCCAGATCGGCCAATGATTCATAATCACCGTGCTGTTCCCGGAACTGGATAATAGCATTCATTTGTTTATAGGTGAGATATGGGAAATACTTCAATCCATCAAAGTTAACCGAATTAAGGTGTATCTTTTTAATATGCGAAGCGTCTATAGATATTTGTGACTCTAATCCTGCATATCTTTCAGAATCGAGTCCGAAAACTTCCAGTAGTTGCTCCTTTTCAACAAATCCTCCCAAATGATTACGATAGGTAATGATCCGTCGTGCAAATGAAGATCCTATGCCTTTAAGCTGGGTTAGTTTGGCTGAATCGGCAGTATTTAATTCGATCACTACGCCAGGCGCGGCCTTCTTATAAAAACCGGGCTTAGATGCAGTATTTAACGGTTTTTTATCTTCCTTTTTTTCAAGTAATGCGAGAGCTTTATCAAGGTCTTTCGTCCCAATTGTGTTATCTTTGCTAAACAGTTGAAAAACATAAGGGGCAGCCAAAATCAATGCGATCAGTATCACCAGGATAACCATTCCATTCCATTCTTTTTTTGATACAGACAGGTAATTTTTGATTTGTGATAACATTCGTAAGGCTTAACAGGCTGTAAATTAAAATAAATTTTAAGATATTTATTGAAGATAAATATTATGTCATAACCCACTGTCTGAATTTGTATTAACTGGTCTTCCCTAAACCAGATTATGGACGTACCTGTTATCCAACAGGCAGACAAAGGACAAGATACAAGGACCACTTATGAAAATAATAACCACTGAAGAGTTTGCAAAGGCTACCAAACTGGACAAACTTAAAATGCCTGGCCTGGCAGCTTTGCTGATGGAGGTGATGAAGATAAACCAGGTTAACGATTTGTTTGCCCAGGCACAACCCAAACAGGGCCCCGAATTTGTAGATGCCATTTTAAAGGGCTGCGGCGTTGAGATAGAATTTGACGAGCGCGAATTAAAGAACATCCCTGAAACCGGCAGTTTTATAGCCATAGCCAACCACCCTTACGGCGGTATTGAAGGCATGGTATTGCTGAAAATATTGTGTATGGCCCGACCAGATTCTAAACTAATGGCAAACTTTCTGCTCAAAAAAATACCTAATCTAAGCGATTACTTTGTTGCTGTAAATCCATTTGAGAATATTGAGCATTCGTCCAGTATCAGCGGGTTAAAAACTACGCTTGAGCTGCTTAACAATGGTACCCCCATTGGCATATTCCCTGCCGGAGAAGTATCGACCTTTAAAGTGGATAAACAGCAGGTAACCGACCGCATGTGGCATCCGGTTGTGGGCAAGCTTATAGCGAAGGCCAAGGTTCCGGTTGTGCCGATATACTTTCATGGTAATAATGGGTTATTGTTTAACCTGCTGAGCATGATACACCCGGCTTTGCGCACGGCGAAACTCCCGTCGGAGCTTTTTAATAAGCAGGGGCATACTATTAAATTACGTATTGGCAAACCGATAAATGTTGAGGATATACCGCAATATAATAACTCGTCGCAATTGCTAAATTTCCTACGGGCGAAAACATATGCGTTAGGAACCGGCCTGGATGAAGACAAGAAGATATTCAATCCACGTAACCTGTTTAAAATACGCAAAGAGGCTGCCGAAATAGTACCTGAAATAAGCTCGGAAGTGCTGGAACGGGAGGTTGAACCACTTCGCGAAAATTACAGGGTTTGGGTTGAGAAAAATTATGAGGTGTTTATTGCGCCCACCTCGTCGATACCAAACGTCATACGTGAAATAGGAAGGCTTCGCGAATTAACCTTCAGGGAGATCGGCGAAGGCACCAATAAAAGCTCTGACCTGGATGAATATGATATTTACTATCATCACCTTTTTATATGGGATACACAAGCTAAACTGATCGTTGGAGCTTATCGTATTGGTTTAGGTGACGAGATATTTTACAGTCTGGGCAAAAAGGGATTTTATGTCGCTGAACTTTTCAAAATAAAAGAACAGTTTACCCCGATTCTAAAAAGAAGCCTTGAGTTGGGCCGTTCATTCATCCGCAAGGAATACCAGCAAAAACCATTGCCTTTATTCCTGCTTTGGAAAGGTATATTGAAATACCTGATCGATAACCCGCGTTACCGCTATCTTATCGGCCCGGTAAGTATCAGCAATTCATTTTCCAAGTTCTCCAAATCACTTATTGTAGACTATATCAACCGCAATCATTTCGATCATGAACTGGCCCAGTATGTTCGGCCACGGAAAAAGTTCAAGGTCGATTTTTCAAGTATTGACACCGACCTGCTGATGGGCGGAGAAGACAGCTTTAAAAGCCTGGATGCCCTGATATCGGAAGTTGAAACACGCAGCATGAAAGTACCGGTATTGCTACGGCAATACATTGGCCTTAATGCTAAGATCATCTGCTTTAATATCGACCCGAAATTTGCCGATTGCCTTGATGGTTTCCTTGTGCTCGACCTGGAGAAAGTGCCACAGGATATACTGGAGAAGTTGGGAAAGAATTTGTAGTTGGTTGAATAAGTTGATTAGGTTGAATGGTTGATTGAGTCATAAACCTCATATGAGAATATTATTTATCAGTATACTATTAGTCGCTTCAGGATTATTCGCGTCGGCTCAATCGGCAACTGATACTTGCAGTTTTCTAAAAAACCTGACGTTTAATAATGGCAGGGACACGATAATTGTAAAGGCTGTTCTTCTTGATTATTTACAAACCCCGCCCAGGCTGATTACGAAAAAACCGCCCCGCATTTATCGGTATAAATTTACCAGCGATGTCTCGTTTCAACCTGAAAACTGCGCAAAAAATACAAAAAACCTGTACTGAGTAATGTATCCGACAAAGAAGGTATTTTTGAGGGCGATAATCTCGGCACAACTATCTATTTAACTTGTCTTGTATTTAACGAATCTTTCTTAAACAAGAACGAGCCTGATTGCCTGGTGATAGGAATTTCGAAGAAAAAACCATCAATGCTAAAGTAAAAAAGACGCCACTCACAGGCGCCTTTTCCAATCAATTAAATAAACTAACTTAATTAATTTCTTCTTTTTTGTTTTTTGCACCGCCTGAGTGCTTCAATATTTTGGCCTCAACGTAGAAAATGATCTCTTCGGCGATGTTTTTCGACTGATCGCCGATACGCTCGAGTTTGCGAATGATCGAAAGCATGAACAATGCCTCATTCAATCCGGTGTCGTCGGTTTTTATTACTTCTGCAATAATATTGGTTGCATTGCGGTTAACCACGTCCAGTACTTCATCCCTCTTAAAGATGCTGCGGGCAAGCGCTGTATCTTCATTTTCAAAAGCGGTGCGTGTGTCGATCAAGATGTTGATAGCCTCATCATACATACGCAGGATAGAAGTGCTTTCCAACACAACCGGATCAAAATTTACCGGCGACTCAACAACATACCGTGCAACACCGGCAGCTATATCGCCTATACGCTCCAGGTTGGTATTGATCTTCAATGCTGCTAATAAAAAGCGCAGGTCGATAGCAACCGGGCAATGCAATGCAAAAATGTTTTCACAATCACGGTCAATTTTTAGCTCGAAAGAATTTACGCGCTTTTCTTTTACCAGGACTTCGCGGGCAAGATCCTTATCAAAATTTACCATTGCTTCACGCGCCTTATTCAATTGCGATTGAACAAGGATCCACATATTAACCAGTTCCTTTTTCAGTGCGGTTATCTCGGTTTCTATTGCTGTCATATTGTAATATTTTGTTGAAATGTTTCAAGGTTGTAAGGTTGAAAAGTTGGTTTTTGAAAGGCTTCAATTAAGTTAACATTACAACCTTTCAACGTTCCAACTCTGCAACATTAACTAAACCTTCCTGTTATGTAATTTTGTGTACGCTGATCTTTAGGGTTGGTGAACATGATCTTGGTATCATCAAATTCAACCAGTTCGCCCATATAAAAAAATGCAGTCCTGTCGCTCACACGTGCAGCCTGCTGCATGTTGTGTGTTACTATGATCAGTGTATAGTTAGTTTTCAGCTCGTGGAACAGATTCTCAACGCTCGAAGTAGAAATAGGGTCAAGCGCCGAAGTTGGCTCATCGAATAGGATCACTTCAGGCTGCATGGCTATTGCGCGTGCAATACACAAACGCTGCTGCTGGCCGCCAGATAAGAATGTTCCTTTTTTGTGCAGCGAATCCTTTACTTCATTCCATAATGCAGCGCTGGTTAGCGATTTTTCTACGATCAGATCTTTATCGGCTTTTGAGAGTTTAAGACCATTAAGCAAATACCCAGCTATAACATTTTCATAAATGCTCATGTTAGGGAACGGGTTCGGGCGTTGAAATACCATGCCGATCTTATAGCGCACATAAATAACATTCATTTTGTAAACGTCTTCGCCGTCTAATTTCATTACACCCTCTGCCCTTGCATTAGGTATAAGTTCGTGCATACGATTTATACAACGCAAAAACGTTGTTTTACCGCAGCCAGACGGCCCCATCATCGCCACAACCTCATTCTTTTTTATTTTGATATTCACGTTTTTTATAGCGTGACTATCACCATAATAAGCATTAATATTCTCAGCGCTTACAATTGTACTTTCCATCTTTTTGTGATAAGCCTTGTTAATATGTTAAGTAGTAATACAAAAACTAATAGTAAAAACGATGCCCCCCAAGCCAGGTCATGCCAATCATCGTATGGGCTGGTAGCATAGGTAAACACCAAATGAGGCAAGCTTTCCATTGGCCTTGTCAGCGAAGTAGATAAATATGGGTTACCAAATGCTGTGAACAGCAATGGCGCTGTTTCGCCGGCAACACGTGCAATTGAAAGCACAATACCCGAAAGTATACCCGCAAAACCGCATGGCACCACAACTTTTAATATAACACGGTGATATGGTACACCCAGGGACAAAGCTGCTTCTTTTAATGATTCAGGCAATAACTTTAGCGTCTCTTCTGTCGACCGGATAACAATAGGAAGCATCATTACTGCTAATGCTATACTTCCGGATATAGACGAAAATGTTCCCAATGGTTTTACCACCCAGAAATAAACCACTATACCTACTACGATAGATGGTACGCCCTGCAGAATATCAACACATAAGCCTACCCAGTAAGCCAGTTTTGACTTTGAATTTTCGCTCAGGAAGATACCCGCCATTACACCCAATGGTATGGCAATTACAGCCGATACGCCTACTATGATCAAGCGTCCTACTAGCGCATTCAATATACCACCTCCTGTTTCGCCTACAGGTTTAGGTATGTTGGTTAAAAAGTGCCAGTTTACCTGTACGGCGCCCTGTTTAATAATATAAAGCAATATGATGATAAGCGGTACAGCTACAATAAAAGCTAAGAATACAATCGCCCCTTTGTACAAAAGGCTTTCAGTATTCCGTGTCCTGATCCTTTCCTCTATAGTTTTATACTTGTTTAGGGTAGCATAGACAGACCAGAAAATACAAACCAGTTGCACAGCTGCCAACCCATAAAATGTAGTATGGATATTGCCGTATACAAAGGTGAATATGGCCATAATTATCTCAAGGATGACCATGATGAAACCACCGCTTACCGAGGCATATAATAAACCGAATGGCCCAAATAGCAGTGTAAGAAAGGCGGCAAGTAATACATCCTGTTCTTTACCCCCGGCAACATTGAGTTGCAGACGTGGTATTTGCCGGTTTTGTTGGTTAGCAATTTCCATAACGATCAATTTTGAGTAAACCGGGTAATGATCCTTTTACCGATGTAGTTAATAATAACCGTAACTACAAACAGCATTAGGCCCAATTCTATAAGTGCTGAAAAATATACAGCGTGGTCAGCCTCCTGGAACTCATTGGCAATAACGCTGGCCATGGTATTACCCAAACCAAAAATGCTGTGCGGAACAGCACTTGTATTACCAATAAGCAATGTCACCGCCATGGTTTCGCCTAAGGCACGGCCAAGTGATAACAGTACACCGGCGAATAAACCCGAACGGGTGTATGGCATAATGATTTTACGGATCACCTCGAATCTGGTTGAGCCTAAAGCATAAGCGCCTTCTTTTAACGGTGAAGGTGCCATTCTGATCAGCGTAACACCCAGGGAAGCGGCATACGGAATGATCATGACTGCCAATATCAGTGCTGATGTGAATATACCCAGACCATAAGGCAAGACGTGTACCTTGATCTCAAAGCTTCGGATAATTGGAACCAATACAAAGAATCCCCAAAAACCATAGATAATAGAAGGCACGGCGGCTATTAGCTCAACAGTGTTTTTAAGAAGATTGGATAACCAGCCTTTTGTGTTGTATTCGCCGAGGTAAATAGCGATGGCAAAAGAAAAAGGTATGGATATAATAAGCGCGGTAAATGATGTAAGCAGTGTACCGATCAGGAATGGGTATGCACCATAAATGTTCTGAACCGGGTCCCAAACTTTGCCCCACAAATAGCTAATTCCAAGCGATTTTATCGATGGCATAGAATTAATTACCAGTGTAATCAAAATGCCCAGCACCAACACGACCATTAAGCCGCTTAACACAGTCAGCAAACGCTTAAATCCATTTTCCCATTTAAGCTGCCTATCGGATAGACTTGCACTTTTAGTTTTCACAAAAATCCTGGTTTACTTATACAAAACAATTACCAGTCCCCTTCTTACAGGGGCCTGGTAATTATGCATTATTTCATTTAGCAATTATGCTTTATAATTATTTCAAGATCGGCTTGCCACCGTAAGTAGCTGATTTCAAAATCTTCTCAGCAACTTTTACTGCTGATTTTGACAACGGAGCATAATTCAACGCAGTGCAATATTGCTGACCTTCGTGAATAGTCCACCATAATAATTTTAGCAATTGCTGTGCTCTTGCTTCAGAACGGTTATCATATTTTTGTTCTTTGTAGATCAAAGCCCAGGTAAAGCTGCTGATAGGATAGCCGTTAGGGTTATCAGTGTTAGTTACTGAAACTTTTGAATCGGCAGGGATAGTTACGTTGCTTGCTAAAGTTG
>JBQCEA010000231.1:0-4256 GCA_051960695.1 Mucilaginibacter sp.
GGCAGTAAATTCACCGTCAAACTCAACAACACCATATCGCTCAGGGTCAGACACCTTATAAGCAAATATTGCCGCACCATCAACATTGTTAAAGCTTCTTATTAAGTCGCCGAAACCTGTGCCGTAAAAAATATTGTCACCTAATATCAAAGCTACCTTATCGTTACCAACAAACTGCTCACCTATTACAAAGGCTTGCGCCAATCCATTAGGAACTTCCTGTGCAGCATATTCAAAATGACACCCCAATTCACTTCCGTCGCCCAGCAAACGCTTAAAACTATCGCTATCTTCGGGTGTAGTAATGATCAGTATCTCGCGGATATCAGCCATCATCAGCACTGATAGCGGATAATATATCATGGGTTTATCATAAATAGGCATCAGTTGCTTACTGACCGCTTTTGTTATAGGGAAAAGCCTCGTACCTGAACCGCCCGCTAAAATGATACCCTTCATAGTTAGTTAAAGTTTGTAATGCAATTTATTAAACTGTCGCGCCAATACGGAATTTCAATATTAAAAGTCTGCTTTATTTTCGACTTATCCATAACCGAATAAGCTGGCCGTTCGGCCCAGGTTGGGTATTCCGAAGTACGAATAGGTAAAGCTTTCATTTTTGTACCTGAAATATCAAAAATAGCCTTTGCAAAATCATACCATGAAGCAACGCCTTCATTGCTGTAATGATATGTTCCGTAAGCCGTATTTCCACTGAATATGATCTGGAAAATACATTCCGCAAGATCCATAGCATAGGTTGGCGTACCTACCTGATCGGCAACTATCTTTAACTCATCCTTTTCAGCACCTAGCCTTAACATAGTCTTCACAAAATTATTCCCGTATTCGGAATAAAGCCAGCTGGTACGTAGGATAAAATATTTTTCCAGTAATTGTGTAACGGCCTGTTCTCCTTCCAATTTGGTTAAGCCGTAAATATTTATGGGTTCGGCAATATCGTTTTCAGTGCGGGGAGTTGGGTCATTGCCCTTAAACACAAAATCCGTTGAGGTATGGATAAGTATTGCTCCGTAGGCTTTACATAGCTCGCTAATATTTTCGACGCCGGTTTTATTAATGCTTCTGGCTTTTTCTATATCATCCTCTGCTTTATCAACGGCGGTATACGCTGCACAATTGATGCACCAGGCAGGTTTGTAGGTATTAAATATGCTTTGAAGCGCATCTTTTTTTAGAATATCAGCCTCAGTTTCAGAAGGGAAATGCACATTGGTGATGCCTCTGCTTTCGGCAACTGTTTTTAAACACTGGCCTAACTGGCCCGATGCCCCAAAAACTACAATATTATTCATTGAACGATGGTATTTTAAAAGCCCAGATCTCCGGCATCGGCTAAGTTAGGTAATAACTTGTCTTTTTCAGATATAATCAATTGATCGTGAGGCAATATCCAGTCGATCGCTAACTGTGAATCGGCATAATGGACCCCTCCTTCAGCAGCTTTATCGTAATAATTATCGCATTTATATTGAAAGATGGCCCCGTCACTCAAGACTACAAAGCCATGACCGAACCCTCTCGGTACAAAAAATTGCAGATTGTTCTTGTCTGAAAGACGTACACCGAAATATTTACCATAGGTTTCAGAACCTTTGCGCAGATCGACAGCAACATCTAATACTTCTCCCTTTACAACCCTTACCAACTTAGCCTGTGCTGAACCACCCTTTTGCAGATGAAGCCCTCTGAGCACTCCTTTTTTAGAGTACGACTGGTTGTCCTGTACAAATACCGTATTTGTTCCGCTCAGGTCGTTAAACTTTTGCTGATTGAAGCTTTCAAAAAAGAACCCGCGTTCGTCTTCAAATACCTGCGGTTCTAAAATAAAACAACCCTGAAGCGGTGTTAGCTGTATATTCATAAGTATTGTATCGTATTCGAAATTACATTAAGACTGTCGGGATAAAAAATCCTGGTAAGCCAATTTTATCCCTTCCGGCAATTCAATAGTATGCTTCCAGCCTTTACTATGTAATCTGGTAACATCCATTAATTTACGGGGTGTACCATCCGGACGTGAAGTATCAAACCTGATCTCGCCTTTATACCCGATGATGTCCTTGATCAGTAAAGCAAGATCTTTAATGGAAATATCTTCACCGGTGCCGATGTTTACCAGTCCTTCTTCGTTATAATTCTGCATCAGGTAGTAACACGCTTCAGCCAGGTCATCAGCAAACAAAAATTCCCTTTTGGGTGAACCTGTTCCCCAAATGGTTACGTCAGATGTATTGTTCACCTTTGCTTTATGAAAGCGTCTGATCAATGCCGGCAGTACATGTGAGTTTTCCGGGTGATAATTATCATTATACCCGTATAAATTAGTAGGCATTACCGATATAAAGTTGCAGCCGTATTGCGCCCGGTAAGCATCACACAATTTTATACCCGCTATCTTGGCAATAGCGTAAGGTTCGTTTGTAGGTTCTAACGGGCCGGTAAGTAAGTATTCTTCTTTTAACGGCTGTGGGGCCATCTTTGGGTAAATACAACTCGATCCGAGGAACATCAGTTTTTTCACCCCGTTTAACCAGGATGAATGAATAACATTATTCTGAATCTGCAGATTATCATATAAAAATTCGGCACGGTAGGTGTTATTAGCTATAATACCGCCTACTTTAGCTGCTGCTAAGAATACATAATCCGGTTTTTCCTGTTCAAAGAAACGGAGTACATCATCCTGTCTGCGCAGATCAAGCTCTGAAGAAGTACGGGTAACAAAGCTGGCATAGCCCTCCTTTTGCAGCTTGCGGTATATGGCAGAACCCACCATCCCCCGGTGGCCGGCAATATATATTTTAGCGTTTTTTTCCATAGTTAGATATGAGAGTCCTTTTCTCGAAGCAGTATTAAGATTTGTTAATCAAATTCTAGCCTCTGATCAACTAATCTCTGATCTCCAGCTACGCTTGCCCCATAGTACCACCAAAATTCATCGGAAAACCAGTGGTTTCAGGTTGACTTTTAATGCGGCCATTCGCTGCTTCAAACTTCTCGATATTATCTTGTATAGCTGTTAAAAGACGCTTGGCGTGTTCCGGGGTTAAAACTATCCTCGATTTAACTTTTGCTTTCGGAACACCTGGCATTATCCTGATAAAATCGAGCACAAATTCCGAATTGGAATGGGTAATAATAGCCAGATTTGAATAGATACCTTCTGCAACTTCTTCAGAAAGCTCAATATTCAATTGATTTTCATTTTGCTCTTCCATAATGGTCTAAAATAGTAAAGCCTTCCATTTACACGGAAGGCTTTACAAAATTATTTAAAATATTTAATTATTCTTCAACTTCTTCAGTTTTTTAAGCCATCAAACGATAAAACTCTTCTTGTGAGCCTACGCGGATGTTTTCGTATTGACGCATACCGGTGCCAGATGGGATCAGGTGACCAACGATCACATTCTCTTTCAGGCCCAGCATCAAGTCTTTCTTACCTGCAATAGCTGCTTCATTCAGTACTTTGGTAGTTTCCTGGAATGATGCGGCAGAAATGAACGACTTGGTACCCAATGACGCACGGGTAATACCCTGCAATAGCGGGCTTGAAGTAGCCGCAATAGCATCTCTTACTTCTACCAGTTTCATATCCTTACGTTTCAGGATAGAGTTTTCGTCCCTCAGCCTGCGAACCGAAACGATCTGACCGGCTTTGAATGATGTTGAATCTCCCGGTTCAATAACAACTTTCTTATCGTAGATCTCATCATTTTCCATCATGAAATCCCAGCTGTCAACAGCTTCCTTTTCAAGGAAGCGGGTATCGCCTGCGTCTTCGATCTGTACTTTCTGCATCATCTGGTGTACGATAACCTCAAAGTGCTTGTCGTTGATCTTCACACCCTGTAAACGGTAAACTTCCTGTATACCATTCACCAGGTATTCTTGTACTGCAGCCGGGCCTTTAATAGCCAGGATGTCGGCAGGAGAAATTGAACCGTCTGACAATGGCATACCTGCCTTCACAAAGTCATTATCCTGTACGAGAATGTGCTTTGACAGCGGAACGAGGTATTTTTTGATCTGACCGTCTTTTGATTCGATAGTGATCTCGCGGTTACCACGTTTTACACCACCCAAAGTTACAACACCATCAATCTCAGTAACAACTGCCGGGTTAGATGGGTTACGTGCTTCGAACAACTCAGTTACGCGAGGAAGACCACCGGTGATGTCACGGGTTTTACCTGTAGAACGAGGTATCTTAGCAATAACCTGTCCGGTGC
>JBQCEA010000232.1:0-5745 GCA_051960695.1 Mucilaginibacter sp.
GATCGGCGTTTGCCCCGAGGGCGTGTTGATCTGCAGCCAGCTACGGGGATTATACCAGCCCGAATCATTCTTGTACAACAAGGTTATTCCCTGCGAATGAGCAGACGCAAATCCACATACGCACACACGCGCGATAACTATCCTTTTCATGAAGGAGCATTTTAGTAATGGACAACTATAAGGCAACGAGCAAGGATATCAAATAGTGATTGCGGTAGCAGAGGTATTATTTACTAAATATACAAAATAATTGAAATAACAAAGAATTTACATGAAACTATTTGGATGTAGGCAGGGTAGGCAACAAAATCTATTAAAAATCCTTGCTGCAATATAAAACACCAATCAGTTACGCAGGAACCTTGTGAATGGTTTCACCGGCTCAAACAGCAGTAAACAAACAAAATATCCTGTTTTTTCTTTGGTAACTTTAACCCATGAAGCAAACCTTTTATTGCATTTTTATTGCGATTTAAACTTTCACATTCATTATTCCTTGTTCGATATTCGATATTAATAACCAGGTTGCAATATCCCTTGGTTCTTAAAGTATAACATGAAAAGTCAAAAAATCAGTCCTTGTTCGTGTTTCTTTCTCCCTTCCTGTCTTTATCGTTCCCCAATTTTCACATTTTCGAACTTTCACATTTTCAAATTCAAATTTCCTTCTCTATTTTGTTATAAATATTCCTGTTGTGTATATCGGATTATAATCGAAACGGTATGTAGTCAGAACATGTGCAATACCATTCTTCCAGTACATTGGTTTATAGTTTGCGTTACCACAAACATAAACATCCTTCCCCGACAGTGCAATGCCGGTTACGCCTGCATCATCTCCGGGCTCCGATGCAAATATTTCGTTAGCAACTCCGTTTTTCCAATATTTCAAAATATGATTTGAGTAATCGTATTGGCCACCTATATACACATCACTCCCATTTCCTGTAATAAAAGAAGCAAACCCTCTTCCCGGAGGATCAGAAAGAGCGACAGGCGTTCCGTTTTTCCAGTATTTCGCTGTATTTCCTTCGTAACCTGACACGTACACATCGTCACCTGAAACGTAAATGGATGACGCCGCAGACCACTGCGAGCCATCCGTCAGGTACACGATCTTTCCGTTCTTCCAATACACCGCTGCTCCTGAATAGTTGATCCCATTCTTTTCATAGGTTGCTGAACCTGCAACATATACATCACTTCCTGATACAAAAATTGAACTTGCCCCCGCTGATCCATCCCTGGTAATAAGTGTTACAGGATTCCCGTTTTTCCAATATTTCACGGTATAAAGCCTGTAATTCGGCAGACTGTCATAATACTCCTGTTCAAGTACATAAACATCGTTGCCCGAAACCGTAACGGCAGTTGCCTCGCCGCTCTTGCAACTATCCACAAGCCTTATAGCTATTCCGTTCTTCCAGTATTCAGCTGTGTCATGTTCGGGCGTGCCGGTGTCCAAAATCTTTTGGAACCCCGAAACATAAACATCTCCCCCTGAAACGGAAATTGAAGTTGGAACATAATAGTGTAGACTATCGCCAACAAGAAAAGACATTCCATTGTTCCAGTATTTAATACAACTAAGATTGTAGGCGTACGATTCCATTCCCACGATGTACACATTTCCTGGTGGAACAATGCTATCTTTTGCTATTACTGTTGTATCCGTTTTAACTGTTGTGGTATCAGTGGGCGGATTGTCGCCAGGCGCAGCAGGTTTATTGCACGAGACAAAAACGCAAATACAAAAAGCAGCAATAATTTTGGCTGATAACTTCATTAACGGGTTGAAATTTTTTCTAAAATTAATTTTTCGTATTTATAATTCAAAATCATTGAAGTTGAGCCCTTTCTTCGTCCAATTAGAACTTCGTCTGTTGGGCCCCGGGATTCATCCAATAGGCAATTTTAACCCGTCACTGCCTGTTCTTGTTCAAAAAAACAGTTCTTGTTAATGAAGTAGTGATTGTAATAATTTCAAAAAAATATTTATTTTCAGTGTAGGTTTATTGCTTTTCGTTAATCGTAGACAATATAATAACGCTGCTATTCCTTTCGTTGTATTATTTTTACCATCTCAAAGAAATCACCCGGCAGTAAGATATGAACTGTACCAAAAGCATTATGAGCAACAATTTTTTTACCTCGCGTTTCAGCAAACACTTTTTTACCTTAAGAGGCTTAATGGTAACAGCCCTTGTCATCAACCATTTAAGTGCCTCTGCCCAATGGCAATGGCTCAACCCAAAACCTACAGGTTATAATAATATAAAAATCACCTTTACCGGCACATCTACCGGTTATCTGTTGAATACCAACGGAGATCTTTTTCAAACAACCGATGCCGGCACTAACTGGACACTTAAGTCAAATTTTGCCAATCCTTTGTGCATGGATATCAGGGATTCTACCGGGGTTATAGGTTGTTATTCCGGAATATTATACTTGAGTGATGACAATGGGGCCAGTTGGAAGATGATCAACACCGGGATAAGCACCCCTTATCAAACGGTCAATATTGTCAGCAGGGATACTTTCTTTCTTTCCTCCGGAACAGATGTTTCGAATGGTTATGGCAATATTTATGAAACCACCGACAGGGGTAATACCTGGACTCACCTGCATTGCGACGTCTCCATAAAATCGATTTCATTCACCGATTCAAAAACAGCTTATGTGGGAAGTTTAGGGGGAAAAATCCTGAAAACAGAAGACGGAGGCATTAGCTGGCAACAGAAGAGATCCGAAAGTTACATTCCTTCAGGCATTAAAGCAATACAATTCCCTGATAAAGAGAATGGGTTTGCGTATGAAGAGTACGATAAGCTACTCATTACGCATGATGGCGGAAATACCTGGAATGCTACCACGTCTAATATGGCATCAGACATATATTGCATGTATTTTATCAATCCCTCTGATGGATACCTGGCAGGCCTGGATGGTGGGGTGTACGCAACCCATGACGGAGGGAAGACTGTCGAATGGATAGGATTTGACGGCCTACGCGACGGTAATAGCATCTATTCTCTTTATTTTGCTTCAAAGGACACCGGTTTTGCCGTGGGCCAATTGGGAAGGATCATGAAAACTACCGATGCCGGTAAGACCTGGCAGGGGTACAGCCCTCTTTACCTGCCGGTTACTGCATTATCATTCGCAGACAGTACTACCGGGTATGCCACCAGCTGGAATAATGTGTACAAAACAACTGATAAAGGTAATAGCTGGACGCCACTGGGAATTACCGCCGCAGGCCAAAGCAGGTTTGAGCAGGCTCATTTCGTGAGCCGGGATACCGGCTTTATCACTTCTTCCTATCCTCCGGTAATACACCATACTTTCGACGGCGGTATCACCTGGGATTCCATCCCGGTTTCCAGGTCAATATATTCTGACATGATCTCCGAATCACAGTTTCTTAATCCGAAAACCGGTTACCTGGCTATGAAGTCTACCTCCGGTGGAAGCAGGGGTTATATTGCGAAAACGACTGATGGTGGCATCACATGGAACCCGGTTTATGTACCGCCTTATAACGGAATACCGTTTTATCATATTTACTTCATAAATGAAGATACCGGCTATGCCGCCAGCTATGCGCAATTATATAAAACCACAGATGGTGCTATAACATGGAACCCCGTTTATTCAAATACATACAACTACGAGATTACCGCTATAAGTTTTATAGACAGCATAAGGGGCTTTTTTACAGACGACAACAACGACATCATATCAACACACGACGCCGGAAAGACCTGGACAACGGTGCGCGTCTCTGATTTTACTCCCGTCACCAATGGTGAAATCAAAACAATACAATTTTTTGATCCCCGTGTTGGCTTCCTCGCCACAGTAAACGGAGCAGGTCCTGTAAACGCCGGCGATATATACGAGACAACTGACAGTGGTTACAGCTGGAAAAAGATAAAGAATGTGGGCGCCAATTCCCTATTGTTTACGACCGATACCTCGGTGATAGCTTTTGGCTACGGCGGGGATATACTTAGAAAAAAAATAAAAGAAGCTGATGTGGATTCGATACAGTTATCTGGCACCTGCAGAGATAGTTTATCGGCTTTGGTAACTGCCTTGTTCAGCCGTGTGGACAGCATCTCTTTTGAAATAACCGATTCAGCCGGTGATACCGTTTACAAAGCGGCTTCACCATTTGCCGTTGACAACGCACGGCTGGCGTGCAAAGCGCCTTTAAGCGGCCTCTCACCCACAACAATCTATAAGGTGAGGGTTAAATATTTTTATGAGGACAGCTCTCACATTTCCCGGGAAGCGTACATATCCACAGGCTCCGTTCCCAATATTACCCGGTCGGGAAATGTGCTTACTTCCAGCTATCAAACCGGCAATCAGTGGTTCAGGAACGACACTTTAATAACAGGCGCCACACAGGCAAGCTATGCGCTTCCGGATATTACGTACGATCAGTGTTATAAGGTGCAAAGCAGCATATCACGGGGTTGTAAGGCTTTTTCAGATACGATTTGTTTCGATCCGGCTGTTACCCTGCCGTCCTTACAGATACAGTCTTCATACAACAATGGCCAGGTACTGCTGTTCTGGAGCACAGGTACGGAGACGAATACCGGTCATTTCGAGATAGAAAGAAGCAGTGATGGTATCAGCTATGAAACGATCGGCAGTATGGCAGCGGCAGGTAACAGCGCTACTGAGCAACATTACGCTTATAACGATAATATTGCAGGCCAAAACCAGGAACTAAAATACTACTATAGGGTAAAGCTAATATACTTAGACAGTGAATATGTTTATTCAAATGTGATTAGCCTGATTATTCCTGAAAAGAAAGCGCGTATTACTATCGCACCCAATCCAGCCAGGAATAATATTGTTATCTATTTCCCGGAACCTCTTTTATCGGCAACGGTACTTGTTTTTGACAGGTATGGAAGACAGGTGTTGTCTGACAAATTTTCAAACGGTGTGCATGATAATTGTCCACTCAATGTATCTTCTTTTGAAACCGGTATTTACACGATAAAGATCATTTCAAATATTGGTATTTTCCAGGCAAACATGGTGATCGTTAAATAACCTCTGTTGTTACCTTCTATACTCCCAGGCAAGAAAGATTTACGTGCAACTTTCTGTCCTTCACGTCTTTAGGTGATAAGAATTTTGCTAAAGCAAAATAACCACTTTCGCCAAATTTCTGCCAACGCTCTCATATGCAGATTCATACTTTCACATTCATTATTCCTTGTTCGATATTCGATATTAAATAACCAGCTTGCAATATCCCTTGGTTCTTAAAGTATAACATGAAAAGTCAAAAAATCAGTCCTTCTTCGTGTTTCTTTCTGCCTTCGCGTCTTTGTGGTTCCCCATTTTCAAATCCGATAGCTATCAGATTTCACATTTTCAAATTAACTACCGTCTGTCGGGATCTTGTACCGTAACCGGCTGTATACGTATCGACTTCACCTTTTTGCCATTGCGCTCGGCAGGTGTCCATTTAGGGCCCGAATCTATGGCATTAAAAGCAATTTTGGCCAGCGTGGAATATTTCATTGTAAGAGGCCTTAGCTCCGAAATGTTACCTGAAGTATCCACAACAAACCGCAACAGTACCGTACCATAATCCGCGTCGGACAATTCATCAATATGTTGAGTGATGGCCTGTGATACATAACGCGACCATTCATGGAGTCCACGCGGAAAAGAACATTCTTTATCGGTATTGAAATACACATCCGT
>JBQCEA010000233.1:0-4411 GCA_051960695.1 Mucilaginibacter sp.
AATCATTCAAAATGGTTTCTGTTAAAGCCTTTTTACCAGTTATGCCATAAAGCGGCTGATAGCGGAAATCTTCAGAAACAGAAATATCTGTTAAATAATTGAAATATTTCTCCATCTCCTCAAAGTGCCCGATGTGGTTCAGAGAGGTTAGCACATAATAGGTATCACGCAGCCAGCAATAACGATAATCCCAGTTACGTCCGCTACCGGGCGACTCGGGCAAACTGGTAGTACTTGCCGCTATAATAGCGCCTGTATCCTCAAACTGGTGGATTTTTAAAGCCAGCGCCGAGCGTATTACATAAGGCTGGTAAAACGTCGCTATTGACGAGTGCTTGATCCATGTTTGCCAATACCGGGTGGTTTCCCGCAAAAAATGATCAGCGGTACTGATAAGCGGGGCCTCTAATGGCTCACCATAGGTCAGCACCATGTATTTGCATTCATTTAGTACAAAATATTGTTCATCAAAAACGTAGCTGATGGGAATATTGGTAGTAAGCCGGATACGCTCATTGCCTCCGATATATTGAATATGGTTACTGCCACGATGAACATCCAGTTTAAAATCACCATACTCTGATACCGGGGCGCATTTAACCTTTATGCGTGGCGATCCATCCAATGCTTCCACTTTTCGTATCAGCATTAGCGGCTTATAATAACGCTGATGAAGATAAAACCGCGGTGCAAAATCAGTTATACGGTAGCGGCCGTTGCCTTTTACCGTAATTTCCGTTATTAATATGTTGGTATTCTCCTGGTAATACTGATGGGATGTATATTCACCCTCTGGTAAAATAGAAAATTCACCACCTTTTTTCTTGTCGAGTAGTCCCCCGAAAATAAAAGTACTGTCGAATTTAGGCCAGCAAAGCCAATCGATATTGGTGTTTTTATTAATGTGTGCTATGTAGGCGCAATTGCCGATAATTCCGGTTTGATAGGTGTGTCTTGCCATGTATTTAATATCTGCTCATATTATTAATATCATCAACAAACATCCCTTTATAATGTTGGTGTAAATTAATGCTATAAATCATACCTATTTTGTAGATTATTGCAAATTTTCATTGATTATTTAGACAATGAACGTAACTTTATCACAACGAATTAGATTTATTAACTCCATAAACTTCAAACATCATGAGCTTAAGATTAGGCGATAAAGCCCCCAACTTTAAGGCACAAACATCAGAAGGTGAAATAGACTTTTATGATTATCTCGGCGATAGCTGGGGTGTATTATTCTCACATCCGGCAGATTACACGCCTGTTTGCACTACCGAACTGGGCAAAACTGCTGCGTTAAAAGAAGAGTTCGCGAAAAGAAATGTAAAGGTACTTGCGCTGAGCGTGGATTCAGTTGAGTCACATAAAGGCTGGATAAATGACATTAATGAGACCCAGGACGTAGAAGTAAACTTTCCGATCATTGCAGATGAGGACCGAAAAATAGCTGAGGCCTACGATATGATCCACCCTAATGCTTCGATGACCGCAACAGTTAGGTCGTTATTTATTATTGCGCCCGATAAAACTGTTAAACTAATTATTACATATCCTGCTTCAACCGGCCGCAACTTCCAGGAAATACTACGTGTTATAGACTCGCTGCAGTTAACTGCCAATTATAGTGTTGCTACACCTGCAGATTGGAAAGAAGGTGAGGATGTGGTAGTAACGGCTGCTATTAAAACCGAGGATATACCGTCTAAATTCCCGAAAGGGCATAAGATCATTAAACCGTATCTGCGTACCACACCGCAACCCAATAAATAATTTTCTTGTATTTTTAATAAATTTTAATATATTTGAGGTTAGGGTTAATACATATTGCTTTCTGTAACAATACCTTCAGTATTTTCAGTTTGGCTATTGTTTTGTTAATCTTTGCAACTAATTTATCAATACTATTAACAATGTTATGAAAACTGGAAAAGTAAAATGGTTTAACACACAAAAGGGCTACGGCTTCATTATTACCGACGAGGGTAAAGACCTTTTTGTACACTTTAAAGATGTGCAGGGAGGTGTAAATGCCATTAAGGACAATGACACTGTAGAATATGATGTGGAAGAAGGTAGAAAAGGATTACAGGCAGTAAAAGTGAAAAAGGTATAAAAGATTTCCTGACCGATCAGAAACCTCTGCAAAGTGCAGGGGTTTTTTTATGCAAAAAATTTTTCCAAATTAGCCCAACCATTTATTGCAATTTATGACCAAAATTTCGCTCTCTAAATCAAATCGTAATGCCTTTCTTATAGTGATGGTTGCCTCGCTGGGCTATTTTGTAGATATATATGACCTTTTGGTTTTCTCAATAGTCCGGGTGCCAAGTTTGCTGGCCATAGGAGTAAAACCTGCCGATGTAAAAGCTGTGGGTATTACTATTATCAACTGGCAAATGTTCGGTTTATTAATAGGAGGGCTGGTATGGGGAATAATCGGCGATAAATTAGGGCGCATTCGGGTACTATTCGGTTCTATCTTATTGTATTCTATAGCCAACTTTATTAATGGCAGGGTAACCGGGGTTGATACATATATTATTGTACGCTTTATTGCTGGCATAGGTTTAGCTGGTGAGCTTGGTGCTGGAATAACTTTAGTTACCGAAACTATGCAAACAACTAAAAGGGGTTATGGTACCATGATCGTTTCAGTTATTGGCTTGTTTGGGGCCGCAGCCGCAAATATGGTAGCAAAAACGTTAGATTGGCACTGGGCCTATTATGTTGGCGGGATATTAGGTATTTTCCTGTTGCTGCTACGTTTAGGGACATATGAATCAGGCTTATACAAAGACGTTGAAAACCGTAAGGTGTCAAGAGGAAATTTCCTGATGTTGTTCACCAGCTTCAGCCGTTTTATAAAATACCTATACTGTATTTTGGTTGGTGCAGCTAACTGGTTTGTGATAGGCATTTTGATCACGCTATCACCCGAATTTGGCAAAGCGCTGGGTGCCAAAGTGCCTTTAAATGCAGGTGACGGCGTATTTTACAGCTACATAGGCATAGCTATAGGTGGTTTATTTGCGGGTTTATTGTCACAGGTTACCCGTTCAAGGCGACTTACAGTAGTTGTTTTCGTAATTATTTCAGCAATAAGCGTTGTTTGCTATTTAACTGCCAAAAACATTACAACAGCGCAATTTATATGGCTAAGTCTGTTCCTGGGTTTTGGGGTAGGTTACTGGCCAATATTTGTGACCATACCTGCCGAGCAATTTGGAACCAATATCCGTGCCACGGTAACTACTACGGTTCCCAATTTCATAAGAGCATCGCTTATCCCTATCAATGCTGCATTTGCCGCTTTTTCTGCCAGTTATGGCATGATCACTTCGGCATATATCATGATAACCATCTTAAGTGTTATCGCGTTATTTTCCATAAGCCAGCTCAAGGAAAGCTTCCATAAGGACCTGAATTATGTAGAGGAAATTTAGGATTGTTGATTGAGTTGGATTAAGCTAGATTGAGTTGAATAGGTTGGTTATTTGAACATTTAAACCCAATCAACTTAATCAACCACGAAACTTAATCAACTAACACAATTCAGTCAATCCAATCTAACATATTCAACTTAATCTAACTAAATCAACCTAATCCTTTAAATTCGCCCCCATGATGACGAAAGAACAGGTAGCAGGCGATTACCAGGAAATACAAAATGAGATATGCCAGGCGCTTGAAAAATGCGATGGCAAAGCACATTTTGAGGAAGAGGTTTGGGAACGTGAAGGAGGTGGCGGCGGCCGCACACGTATCATGCAAAATGGAAATATCATTGAAAGGGGAGGTGTGAATTTTTCTGCTGTTCATGGTCGTTTACCACAAACCATGAAAAAAGCCTTAAACGTGGAGCAGGATGAGTTTTTTGCTACCGGTGTATCTATCGTTATTCATCCAAACCATCCGGTGGTGCCTATCATCCATATGAATATCCGGTATTTTGAAATGCCGGGTTCGGAAGTTAGATGGTTTGGCGGGGGTATCGACCTTACACCGCATTATATTATTGAGGATGACTCCCGTTTCTTTCATCAGACATTAAAATTCACTTGTGATCAATACCATGCCGAGTTTTATCAGCGCTTTAAGCTTTGGGCCGATGACTATTTTTTCATCAAACACCGCAATGAAACACGTGGTATAGGGGGGATATTTTATGATCGTCTTACCGCAACAGATGATATGAGCTGGGACAAAGTATTTGAGTTTACCAAAGCTATAGGCCGCACGTTTGCGCCTGTTTATACCGAATTGATCAATCGCAACCGCAATAAAGAGTTTACCGAAGCTCATCAGCAGTGGCAATACCAGCGCCGCAGCCGTTATACCGAGTTTAACCTGGTATATGATGCCGGTACTAAATTTGGGTTAGAAACCAACGGCCGTATCG
>JBQCEA010000234.1:0-8993 GCA_051960695.1 Mucilaginibacter sp.
ATTTGGCTTGCTATATATGCTGACCCTTATACTGAGCGATCTGCCTACCGTAGCCAAGCATAAGAACGATTTCTGGTACCGTAGTTTGGGTGCATCAGGTGCTGTGAGCGGTGTAGTTTTCAGTTCAATATTATTCAATCCGTTGGGTCAGATGATGATATTACCCTTACCAATACCTATACCGGCTATTATTTTTGGTGTGCTATACCTTATATATTGCTCTTATGCATCAAAACGTGGGTTGGGTAATATCAATCATGATGCACACCTTTTTGGTGCTTTAAGCGGAATAGCGATCACAATAGTGATACATCACGGCATTTTGACTCAGTTTACTCAGACCATCAGCGAGCAAGTTCAATCTTTGCTGCACTGATAAAATTGCCATCGGCATCAAGCAGGAAGCTCATCGGGTTTTCAGGATCCTTAATGATCTCTAACAAGAGAAAGCCCCATTTTTTCCAGAAATTTTCGAGCACTTGTCCGTAGGTCCGGGTTTGCCAGAAATCAAACAGGGGTTTATTGCTGATGCCCTTCAAGGGCATAGTTTCAATAAAGGTTTCGTCGCCTGCGGATAGCACATCATATTCAGGCAGGCGGTTAAACAGGTAGGCCGAATAAAATATCCGTGCATTAAATTCTTCAAACTGGATTGGGTGCAGTGTATGCCCCTCAATTTTCGATAATATTTCTTTATGGTACTTCCGGTTTGCGCCGTTATCCTGCAGGCATATGATCAAACCTATATCATTAACACGCAACGAGAAAGTTAAAGTATTGATCTCATCGCGGTAAACAAACGTTTCAGGTTCATTATCTACCTTGAATAAAAACAAACTGAACGGTGTAAAATCTTCAAATATGATTGACTGATACAGGCTTTGCAGCATTAGGTGCAGGTTACTGAATTTATGAATAAGTGCCTGCGAAATATTGAATTCCATTCCCTGGGCATGCTGCTGCTTAATGCCGGCTTGGGTTTCATTGAAAATAATACCGTATAGTATTTTGGCCGTCCATTGAAATAATTTTAACTGATCAACTTGTTTTACGGCTTCATAGCCTTTTTCAAATGCGCCAGCAATTTCATCTTCTAATGGTTCAAGGAATTGCTCATTAATGGTTGCCGAGCAAGGTAGCTTCAGGTCTTTATAAGTTGCAATGCTTTCGTCAAGCAGTTTAAAAGGCTGGTCGGCCAGGTGGTGACGGCTCATTAACCAGGTAGGGAATACCTGTATCTTTTCTTCTGCGGAGCTTAATGCTTGTCCGCTTAGAAAGCACGTGCGGTTGCTAAAATTGAAACTTTTAAAAGGATAATAAATTTGTGCCGGCATGGCCGCAAAGATACGCATCGTTTTCGGCTGGAAAATTTTAGCTTTGATGTTTAACATGAAACTGACATATCAACCCTTTGAGCTTGAACTGAAGCACCCTTTCACTATTGCCAAATTTTCCCGCACTTCAACGCCCCTGATGCTTGTTCAGATAGAGCATGAAGGTCATATTGGTTATGGTGAGGCATCAATGGTGCCTTATATGGGCGAAAGTCATGAAACTGCTGCGGTGTTCCTGAATAAGGTTGATGCTAACCAGTTAAAGTATCCTTTTAACTATGCTGAGATCATTCATTATCTCGATAGCATTGCCCCGGGCAACCCTGCTATAAAAGCGGCTATTGATATTGCTTTGCATGACCTGGAAGGAAAACTTAAGCAACAACCCTGCTGGCAGTTATTGGGCAGCGATCCGGCTAAAATGCCAGTTACCAGCTACACAGTAGGTATTGATACGCCCGAAGTGCTGGTGAAAAAGGTAAAAGAAGGTGAGGGCTGCAAAGTGATCAAAGCGAAATTGGGCCGGGGAAGCGATAAGGAACTGCTCAATACCATTCGTTCGGTTACTAACCTGCCTTTGTATGTTGATGCCAACCAGGGATGGACAGGCCGCGAACAAAGCCTGGATATGACCTATTGGCTGCATGAGCAGGGCGTAGTTTTAATAGAGCAGCCAATGGCTAAAACCGACCCGGATAGTAATGCCTGGTTAACGGAGCGCAGCCCGATACCTATTATCGGCGATGAAGCAGTTCAACGTTTTGATGACGTCGAAAAAGCTAAAGGTGTTTACAGTGGCATCAACGTTAAACTTATGAAATCGGCAGGTATGTACGAAGCCCATCAAATGATATTAAAAGCTAAGGAACTGGGCCTGAAAGTATTGATCGGCTGCATGAGCGAAACCAGTTGTGCCACATTGGCTGCTGGGGCACTTGCCCCTCAATGCGACTGGGCCGATCTGGACGGGCCGCTATTGGTAAGCAACAATCCTTTTCAAATGCCTGTTTTCATGGACGGAAAATGGGTGCTGAACAATGAGCCGGGACTGGGATTACGCCAATAATTCGCCATTTACTGCTGTACTAGCGCAAGTCTTGTGTGATTGATTTTGGCTAAGGGTGACTTGTGCTCTTTAGAATATTGTGTATTAAGGTACAAGTCTGCCGGCACCATTCCTATTACATAAGACTTGCACCAGTATCAGAATGAAAATGGGATGTTAACAAAAAGCAGGGACTAGGAATCATCCCAAATTGGCAAGAATAAAAACCGCAATCAATCCAGCTAAATTGATCATTATTGATAAAACAATTTTGGTTTTCGTGACCTTCAATCTTGACGCCTTGATCAACCGACTAATTGTTATGAATATTAATAAAAGAGCGAACAACCAATATCCAATTCCGAACATTAGATCCAAACCCGGGCCTGCTAAACTAGTTGGATCAATGTGATGGCTTACAATTACAGAACCAAGGCCGACAATATTGTAGATAAGATACAATAACGGATTTGTTTCTTTAACCACATCGGATTGCTTCTGCTCAATCATCATTTATCGCTCAACATTATCGGAGTCCCCTTACCGTTTCCTATAATGATTACTTTAGCATTGGGCGAAAGGGCGATTTCCTTCTGAGCTTTGATGTATTCGTATTGCAGCTGCTTGTCTGACAATTGAGTTGAAATGATCTTTTGATAATCGGCTATGCCCTGCGCTTCAACACGTTTGCGGTCGGCCTCCTGGCGTTCTTTCTGTAAAACGAACTGCATTTTCTGTGCGTCCTGCTCAGCTTGTATCTTCGACTCAATGCTTGCTTTTACCGAAGCTGGCAAAGTGATGTTCCTCACCAGTATCTGCTGTAATTGCAGGCCATTTCTGGCAAAGCTTTGTTCAATGGTTCGTGTTATTCTGTCCTGGAACTCCTGCCTTTTGGTTGAATAGAGGTCTACAGCCTGATAGTTAACGGCATTATCACGTATGGCTGTTCTTGCTACCGGCCTAACTATCTTATCTTCATAGCTAACGCCAATATTTTGTAAAATAAACGGTGCTTTTTCCGGATTCACCTTATAAAGTACTGACAAGTCTATCGTTACCTCCAATCCGTCAGAAGATAAAACCCTTATCGCATCATCGCCCTGTTTTGATCCCTCGCTGCTAACGCCGCTCATGGTATAATTTTGTGTTTGGATATTGAAAGGAACTACTTCAACCAACGGATTTATAACATTGAGGCCACTCTCGAGTACATGGTCCTGTACTTTTCCGAAGAGCGTTTGCACGCCGACTTCTCCGGGCTCAACAATTTTAAACATTGACGTGACTATTCCAAGCCCGACTACGATCAAACCAATAGTAGATACAAGTTTTCCGAAGCGGTTACCCGGTTCGGGGGAGCGTTTGAGCACAGTGCCGACTACCAGCACAATGATGCCTAAAATTGCGATAAGCACGGTTATAAGGTTTTAACGTTTGTTTTGCATGTTCCGCACGTCTTTTAACAGGCGTACTTTTAGAATAACGAATACAGCACCAATAAATAAGCCACCGGCAATGTATTCGTAATGTTTATTCTGAAATCCGGTATACATCAGTATCAGGCAGACAAAGATGGCAACGTTATATACCACATTCAGCGCTAATTTTTTCCCCATGGCTTAATACACCTGCATTTCGGGATCTATCTCTTGTGCCCAGGCTAATATGCCGCCCTGCAAATTATATAGGTTGGTCATGCCAAATTGCTGTTCCAATTGCATAATGGCTGCCGCACTGCGTTTACCGCTCCGGCATTGCACTACAACGGGTTTATCCTTAGCTATTTTTTCGGCTTCTATCAAAATTCCACCCAATGGGATCAAGGTTCCACCAAGGTTTGACATTTCATATTCAAAATCTTCACGCACATCTATAAGCTGGAAATCCTCATGGTCATCCATCATTTTTTTCAGTTCCTGAACAGTTATTTCTTTCATGATATTAATATTTCAAATCAAAGGTAGCTTTTTATTGTATAATTAATTATCTATATATTTTGTAACAATCAGTTATTATGAGCGTTTTATATATGTTTGTATAAAAATTTACATTCTGCTTATGATATTCATGTACGGTGGCAAAGGGATAGTTCGTTCATGAAAATTCAGCACTATTAAAAATTTCAAATGAAAAAAGTCACCCGCTTCTTCTGGTTTTGTTCAGGGGCACATATAGGTACATTAAAAAAATACCCGATTGATCATAACAAATATGTAGGTATCGGTGCAACCATCTTCTTTACTGCATTGTTCGCTTCATTGTCGGGCGGCTACGCCATGTATTTCGTTTTTAACGGAAGCCCGTTTGCGGTAGGATTTGCCATCTTATTTGGTTTACTGTGGGGCCTCGCCATATTCAATATGGACCGCTATATTGTATCCAGTATCAATAAAGAAGGTACCACCAATCAGCAGATATTGCAGGCATCGCCCCGTATCCTGCTGGCTATCATGATAGGTATTGTAATTTCACGTCCGCTGGAATTAAAGATCTTCGACAAAGAGATCCGCCAGAAACTAAAAACGGCATACCTGAAAGGGCAGCACCGTCGGATGGACACACTGCAGAAAACATACACACAGAAGTATGCGATGGAACTGTCCAAAAATGCCGACCTGAAAAAGCAAAGAGATTCGCTGGAAACCGATATTAACCGTTCGCGCGCACAGTTGAACCAGGAGGTGTTTGGCGCCAAGACCGATCAGACATCAGGAATAGTAGGCTATGGTACCTATGCCAAGCAAAAGCAGGCTATACTGCAGGAAAAGGAAGACCGCCTGAAAACGGTTGAAGGGGACATGGGTAAAATGGATAATTTTCTGACTCAGCGCAAGGATTTTGAAGGTTTGAGTAATATGCGTTTGTTCAATAGTCATGAATTGGACAGCCTGGCTAATATTGCGGGTTTCTCTGACCGTAACTGGGCGCTTGGACAGCTAACCTATAACGAAAATGGCACCCGTGACCTTGATACGTATCTTGCTATTTCGTTCATCGGATATCTGTTTATCCTGTTCGAATGCTTGCCAGTATTTGTAAAGCTGATGTCGCCAAAAGGGCCTTATGATGTTGCTATAGGAAAAACGACCGAAGCTGATATCTACTTTGCAGAGAAGGATAAAGAGCGTAGTATGAAAGTGACAGATGAAGTGTTTGACCACCATTTGGAAACAGACGTTGGCCGGCAAAAAAAGATCATTACTGCACAATCGGAATATGACTTTGAACGCCATAGTTACGATTAAGCTATTTCATTGTACCCAATTTGTGACACGTAGATTGGGTAAATCATCTCATCATATTAGACTTTTACTGATTTAATAGTAATTTCAACGCTGTTAACTCAGTAATTATGAAAAAATTGATTCTATCAGCAGCGGCCCTGCTGTTTGCTACCGCTTCTTTTGCCCAGTTGGATGGGCCAACCAAAGAGGCAAAAGCCATTTTCTATACCATTTCCTTTCCCAACGCTGTTCACCATGAGGCAGAAATTGTGATCACTATTCCCCAGGCACCATCGGGAATTATCCGTTTACGCATGAGCCGTTCATCTGCGGGCAGGTATGCTACTCATGAATTTGGAAAGAACATCTATAATGTAAAAGCTACCGGTACTGATGGCACCAAGCTCGAAGTAAGACAAGCTGAAGGTGACCTGTACGAAATACCTGAACATGGCGAAACAGTAAAAGTAAGCTATACACTGTTTGGCAACTGGACCGATGGTACCTATACCGGCATTGATCCAAGCCATGCGCACTTAAATATGCCTGCTACTTTGATGTGGGTAGTTGGTCAGGATAAAAGGCCATTGAAATTTGAGTTTAATGATCTGGATAAATATGGCTGGAAAGTAGCTACTCAATTAAAACATGACGGCGCTAATGTTTACAGTGCTCCTAATATGCAATACATGATGGACAGCCCAACCGAGCTATCGGCATATAAAGAAAGCAGCTGGGAAGTAAATAATAACGGTAAAAATGAGAAGATAAATTTGACCGTTCATTCTGATGACGACCAGGGTACGATAGACAATTTTGCTAAACAGGTACAGCGAATGGTGCTGGAAGAAAAAGCGGTATTTGGTGAATTGCCTGCTTATGATTATGGCGAATATACCTTCCTGGATGATGTTTATCCGACTAACTCCGGCGATGGTATGGAGCACCGCAACTCAACTTGTATTGTGCAGCCCGTTGCCAAAGTAGCAGGTAACGAGATTAGGTTGTTAAGTACATTTTCGCATGAATATTTCCATAGCTGGAATGTGAAGCGTATCCGTCCCAAATCGCTGGAGCCCTTCAATTTTGAACATGCTAATATGAGCAGCGAATTATGGTTCGCCGAGGGCTTTACGCAATACTACGGCGAAATGCTGTTGGTGCGTGCGGGGTTCCATAATGTAGACGAGTATACGCATACCTTGGCCGGATTAGTTAACCAGGTATTGAATACACCAGGAGCAGCTAAATTTTCTGCTGCACAAATGAGCCGTTATGCCGTTTTCGCAGATGCTGGCGTTTCTATCGATCCCAACAACCAGGTAAATATGTTCACCAGTTATTACACTTATGGCGGCGCGATTGCTTTAGCGCTTGATCTTCGCTTACGCAGTGAATTTAACCTGACGCTTGACGATTATATGCGTACAGTTTGGCTTGACAGGGGAAAGGTAATGAAGCCTTATGTAATAGCCGATCTGCAAGCTGATCTGGCTAAGGTGACAAAGAATCCTAAGTTTGCTGCTGAGTTCTTTAATAAATACATCTATGGAATTGAGAAAAACGATTACAAGGAATTATTAGCAAAAGCTGGTCTGCTGCTTCAAAAAGCAAATCCGGGTAAAGCTTGGGCTGGCCCATTGAGCTATACCCGTGGCCGTGGCCGTTCTGGTGAGGCACGCACCACCGAAGGCGAAGGTTTTCCGGTGCAAGTAAGCGTTGAGGGTACACCGATATATAAAGCCGGATTAGATGTGGGTGACATCATTTTAAAAGCCGATGGTAAAGAAGTAAAGGACGCACAGGAATTTAACGAGATAGTGGCTGGAAAGCATATCGGCGATAAAATTGTCGTAAATTACCGTAACCGTACAGGCGAGCATGAAGCTACCGTGGAACTGGAAGAAAGCCCTGCTTTGGAAGTAGTGACTTACGAGAAAGCAGGTAAGGAACTGACTAAAGAGCAATCAGATTTCCGTAATAATTGGTTATCAACTAAAGTCAAATAAACATGAAAAAACTTATAACCTTAATTATATTAAGTGTCCTGTCGATAGGCGTATTTGCCCAGGATGTAAATAAACGTATTAAGCAGGAAGATGTAACACGCATCATCAGCACACTGGCATCGGACGATATGCGCGGCCGGGCTACGTTTACACCTGATATTGAAAGAGCTGCTCAGTTTATTGAATCAGAATATAAAAAGATCGGCTTAAAGTCTATGCAGGGTGATAGCGGGTTCAGGCAGAACTTTACCATGCTGAAAACGGTGCCCGTTAAAACGGACGTAAATATTAATGGCGGTGCTGTACCTGTTGACAACGTTGCAGTATTAAGCGGCAATTCATTTAGCTGGAGCAATCCAAGCGATGCTGAGATAATAACCGTTACACCGGAAAAGGACCTGCGCACAATATATATGAGCGCGCTACGCAGCAATAAGAATACGCTTGTACTTATCGACCCTAAATTCGAGGCGCTTTTCAGGAGGGTACGTGGCCGCTCAGCGGGAGGTAATGTTTCTTTTAAAACTAACGACGATAAACATGCCGTTGTGTTTGTTTTAGGAACTTTTGGAGACGTAAAATCGCTTACGGTTAATTGTGAGGTTAAAACCCAGGAGCTTCCCCTGTTTAATATTGCGGGGGTTATTCCGGGCAAAACCAAGCCGAATGAATATGTAATTTTCTCTGGTCATTATGATCATTTAGGTATAATTAAACCTGTGGGACAAGACAGCATAGCCAATGGAGCCGATGATGATGCCTCAGGCACTACAGCGGTAATAACCCTGGCTAAATATTACAAGAAACTGAACAACAATGCCCGTACGCTAATATTCGTGGCATTCACTGCCGAGGAGATCGGTGAATTTGGCTCACAATATTTTGCCAAAACGGTAGAGCCGGATAAAGTAGTAGCTATGTTCAATATCGAGATGATCGGTAAGCCATCTAAATGGGGACAGAACTCGGCTTTTATTACCGGCTATGAGCGTTCCGACTTCGGTAAGATATTGCAAAAGAACCTTGAGGGCACTTCATTTAAATTCTATCCCGACCCTTATCCGGCAGAAGATCTTTTTTACCGCAGTGATAATGCATCACTGGCAAGGGTAGGAGTGCCCGCGCATACCATTTCAACTGATCAGATAGATTCGGATAAATTATACCATACGGTAGGAGATGAAGTTAAAACGCTGGATATGGCGAATATAACCTCTACTATTCGGGCCATCGCATTAAGTTCACGTTCGATAGTAAACGGTACAGATACACCGACACGTGTAGCTAAACTGGAAAGATAGATTACAATTGAAAGATACGTAGAGGCGCAATACATTGCGCCTCTACTTTACAATTCTTTCCGCATCACATAATCATTCAT
>JBQCEA010000235.1:0-6426 GCA_051960695.1 Mucilaginibacter sp.
AAATCTTTATATAACAGCTTCAAAATACTATTCACAGTAGCGCCCAGTACTTTGCGTATGCCTATTTCTTTGGTACGCTGAACAATAGTGAATGATACTAATCCAAAGAGACCCAAACAAGCTACCATAATAGCGATCAATGTGAATATCCCGAATACTGTTCCAAATTGATGGTCGGCATGATATTGATCATTAAAATGCTGGTCCAGGAAGAAATAATCGAATTGGTCGCCGGGGAAAAACGTTTTCCAATTGCTTTTCAACGTAGCAATTGTTTGTTGCAGGTTGGAGGTATTTAGCCGAATAGATACATCACCGCGCACATCTGGTATGCAACGAAAGATCATCGCATCATAAGCGTCATGTAATGATTGCTGGTGATAATTGTCAACCACACCGATGATGGTATATATCTTTCCCCAAAAGTTAATTTGCTTTCCCAATGCTTCTTCAGGTTTATCAAAACCCAATTGGTGCACAGCGTTAACGTTGAAGACAACATTATCAGGATCGGTACCAAATGATTTAGAAAATATTCGTCCGGCAACAAGCTTAACACCGTAAGCGCGGAGATAATCATAGTCGCCGCCAATAATGCGATACTGTTTAGCTGTGGTTTGGTCTGCGGTTGTCAACTTAATTCCACCCGCATTCCAGTTCACCGGTTCACCGGGAACTGAAGTGGAAACAGTTACACTTTTAACTGCCGGATCGCGCAGGCATTCATTTTTAAAAGAGCTCATGCTGCGATAAAACGAATCTACCTTGGATAATGGCGGCTTAATCACAAGGGTCTGATCTATGTTGACACCCAGCTTTTGCTTCTGCATAAATTCGATCTGCCTGAAGACAGTAAACGAACCGATCAGCAGAAATATCGAAGCTGAAAATTGAAATACCACCATCACCTTGCGTAGTAAAATACCTTTGGGGGATGACGACAATTTGCCCTTCATCACTTCAATCGGTTTAAAATTAGACAGGATGATAGCCGGATAGAACCCGGAGAAGAAAGTGCCCAGCAGAAAAATGGCGATCACTGCCAGCCAAAAAATGGGGTTAATAAGCAATGTAAGACTTAGATATTGGCCCGACAGGTTGCTGAACAAGGGGAGGCATATCCCTATAATAACTACAGCAAACAGTACCGCAAGCCCGTTTAGCAACATAGCCTCAAACATAAATTGCGAAATAAGCTGTCCTCTTGCAGAACCCAACGTTTTGCGGACACCTACTTCTTTAGCCCGGCCAATTCCTCGTGCGGTTGAAAGGTTGATATAATTGATCCACGCGATAAGGATAACAAATATGGCTATGCCTGCCAGCAAATAAACCGATTTGCCATCAGCATTAGGCTCAGCCTCAGCCATTAGGTGCGAATAAAGATGGATGCTTTGTAAGGGTTGCAGGTAATATTTTGCACCCTCGCCTGTTCCCTTAAACTGGCTGTATTGTTTATTTACAAAAGGAACCAACTTGGCCTCAAGTGCTTTAGGGTTCGTTCCGGGCTTAAGCAGCAGGTAGGTGAGGCAACCATCATTCAGCCAGGCGTTATCAAGATCATTCTTGGGCCCTACATACTTCATCAAGGTGCTGTATGATATCAGCATGTCCGCCTTCAAATGGGTGTTCTCCGGAAAATCTTTCATCACCCCGGTAACCTTCAGGGGGTTATTGTCATTAAAGGTGAATGTTTTGCCAACTGCATTCTCCGTACCGAAGAGTTTCTTTGCTGCTGTTTCCGTAATAACAGCCGAATTCACATCCTGCAGAACAGTTTTAGGATCGCCGCTGATGAGCGGATAGCTGAAAATGTTAAAGAATGATTTACCCGCAAAATAGGTCTTTTGAAGTTTGATCTTCTGATCTTTATAAACTGCCAATATCTCCCCATTTCCTACCACTTTCACAAAATCTTTCACTTCAGGAAAATTGGCTTTAAAGGCATTCCCTGGCGCAAATGCACCGCCAGCCCATTGTGTACTTAGTTTGCCGTTGTTAAAACGGTCTTGGATTACGCGGTATATCCTGTCCTTTTTAGTGTGGAAACTATCATAGCTTAATTCAAAAACTACGTATTGCAGGATAAGCAGGCAGGCAGCCATCCCTACGGCCAAGCCGAAAACGTTGATGAAAGAGAAGGCTTTATTTTTGGAAATGTTCCTGAAAGCCACCAGCAGGTAATTCTTGATCATGATAAACAGATTAGATCAAAATGCTGTCGAAGATTATGCCCTTATTTTAAACGTCTTATAATTAATAAGTTAGGTTAAAATGGCAACTTGTTATTGTTCGGAAACGTTACAATTATTGTTCGCAATTGAACAAAAAAATCCCGGCATGCTCTACCGGGATCTTAATAGTTGAAAATCAGTTACCTTTAGAAGAACTTAAATCCTACGCTTAAAGCCCAAAGGTGCTGCGTTTGCCCAAAATTGGAGTTTATCTTAGACAAGCCACCCTGATACCTTAAGTCGGCAGTGATTGGCCCGATGTCAACTCCGCCGCCGGCCTGGAAACCGATAGTGCTGTTGTTATATTTGCCAAAATCCTGGTAAGCCGATTGGAAATTATCCGAAAAACTTTCGTTCTTGTTCAGTATATAATTATATACAGGACCGACCATTAATCTGAAATTAAGATTTTTTGATCCGAACGAATGCCCCAGTAACAATGGCACATCCAGGTTGGTAAATTTAACGTGTGCAGTAAAGTTGGTGTTGTTTTGGTTGGCATCAAAATCACCGCCCGAGCTGCTTAAATAAACTTCGGGCTGTACATAAAAGGCATTGCCGATACGCGCGAAAATACCTGCCTGATAGCCAGTTACGCTGGATGAGTGGAAATTATCGGCGTCTATTTTAGAAAAATTCACCCCGCCTTTAATACCAAGTGAGAATTGTGCCTGGGCACTGATGCATATCGCGAGCAGTAACGCGACGCTTAAAAGATACTTTTTCATGGTAGTTAGTATTTAGTTTATAAATAGGTTAGATGTTAACTTAACATTAAAGTTTAAACAATATCCAAGCCAATTTATTAGCTGTTTACAGCGTGGGATTTTTTTTACTTTTGCGAAAACTTATTTTTATATGGCAGAGATCACTATCAGCAATAAAGACTGGCAGCGCGTAAAGATCAAATTACAACGCAAATACAATCACCTTACCGACGAGGAATTACAATATACCGAAGGACAGGAAGATAACCTGATCAGCAGGATAATGGAACTGGTTAACCGCGATAGGGCCTATGTGGTATTCACCTTAAAGAAAGCATTGGTGAATATCGATAACAACCGCCTCTAATCTGGAAAGACTTTACCGCTAATACCGCGTGAAATATAATTTACACGTAATATCAGGCGTTTAAGCCCTATAATCCAAAATCTTATACTTATTTTTATGTTCTTGTTAAGCCTGTGATAAAACGGCAAGAGTGCGATGAAAAGAAATTATAAAAAATGGGGCCTGATTGCCGGCGTGCTTGTAATAGCAATAGGTGTATGGGGCTTTAATGACGACCTGTTCCAAATAGCTAAAAACCTTGATGTTTTCTCATCGGCCTATAAAGAGGTTAATATTAATTATGTGGACGATATCAATTCGTCCAAAATGATCAAAACCGGGCTCGACGCTATGCTCGACGGCCTTGACCCGTATACTGAATTTGTTCCTGAATCTGAAATAGAAGATTACAAGCTGCATTATGTAAGCACTCAATACGGCGGCATTGGCGCTGGCATCTTCCTACGCAATAACGGCGTCTATGTTTCGGATGTATTTGAAGGTTTCCCGGCACAAAAGGCTGATATCAGGCCAGGCGACCGCCTGCTGAAAATAAACGATGTAGATCTTGCCGGAAAAACCAACGACCAGGTTAGCCAACTCTTAAAAGGCGCTAAGGGCGCCTCTATCAAATTGTTTGTTAAACGCGGTAACGACCAGCCGGTAGAAAAGCAATTAGTTCGCGACGAGATAAAGCAGCCGAATGTTTCTTACTACGGTATGGTTGATGGCAACATGGGCTATATTAAGCTGGATAAGTTCCTTGAAAACTCTGCCGACGAAGTAACCCGTGCCCTGATTGATATCAAAAAGAATAACCCTAATGGCATTATCCTCGATCTGCGCTCGAACGGCGGCGGTATACTACAGGAAGCTGTAAAGATCGTGAACCTGTTCGTTCCCAAAAATGTGGAAGTGGTATCGCAAAAAGGAAAGATCAGGGAGAAGGACTCTACTTATCATACTCAGAATGTACCGCTCGAGCCTAATTTGCCGCTGGTTGTTTTGGTAAACGGGCACTCGGCCTCTGCATCAGAAATAGTTGCCGGCTCTTTGCAGGATCTTGACCGGGCAGTGATCATCGGTCAGCGCAGCTATGGTAAAGGACTGGTGCAACAAACCTTCAGTCTGCCTTATAACAGCCTGATCAAGATCACTATTGCCAAATACTATATACCCTCCGGACGCTGCGTACAAGCCATTGATTATGAGCATCGCAAAGATGATGGCAGCGTAGTAAAGGTTGCTGATTCAATGATGCATGAGTTTAAGACTAAAGATGGCCGGTCCGTTTATGATGGCGGCGGTGTGTATCCTGATATCCCAATTAAACAAGAACGTTTTGCTAACATCACCCAGGCATTGGTATCAAAACTGTTGATATTTGATTACGCTACCGTTTACCGCAATAAGCATAACTCTATTGGTGATGTACGGACGTTCCATTTATCTGACAGCGAATACAACGACTTTTTAAAATATATTTCGGATAAAAATTACAGCTATACAACAGCTACCGAAAAGCTAATGAGCAGCCTGAAAACCGAAGCCACAAAGGAAAAGCAATTCGCCGATATACAACCTCAATATGATGCGTTGAAAGCTAAAATTGACGAAAGCAAGAAAAACGATCTGCAACAAAATAAGGATGAGATAAAAGAAGTGCTTGAGAACGAAATAGCATCACGCTATTACTACGAAAAGGGACGTTACGAAGTGAACTTCAAGTATGATAAAGAGCTTGCACAGGCGGTAAAAACCTTGCAGGATAAGAGCCAGGTTGCAGCGATCCTGAATGGCGATGGCAATTATAAAGTGATCGGAAAACCCCAATTAGCTGCCTTGCCTCCTAAAAAAGTTCGTGGCGACGACAAGGACACCAGCGATCAGCAATAAACCGTATAAGCGCCTGTTTCAGAGGTTAGTGTATTGATTATTGGACAAAATCCCAAGGTTTTTGCTAACAAGTTTGGCCTGTGATGGCAAAATACCTATCTATGCACAGTTAAACTTTTTGGTTTTATCTTTGTCATACATCACAAACTAACTATTATTATTTATGAAAAAGTTCCTTTTTACAGCAGCATTATTAATTAGCTGCGCACTATTTAAGCCGTTATATGCACAAGTCCATCTTAGCGTAGGTGTTAATATAGGCGCCCAACCTGAATGGGGCCCTGTGGGCTACGATCATGCTGATTATTACTACATGCCGGATATAGGCGTTTATTATGACGTACCTGCCCATCAATATGTTTATTATAACAATAATACATGGGTACGTGCTGCATATTTGCCGCCACGCTATCAGAATTATGATATCTATCATGGATACAAAGTAGTTATTAACCAACCTCGCCCATGGATGCACGATGATGTTTACCGTACAAGGTATGCAAACTACCGTGGCCGCAGGGACCAGATGATCATTCGTGATAGCCGTGACGAACGGTACCGTGACCATTGGCATGACAATGGCCGCCATGAAGGATGGGATAGACATGGTGAAGGGCACGGTCATGGTTACGGACACGACCGCGGCGAAGGCCACGACCATGGCCACGGTCATGGTGATCATTGATACTCATATCCTATAAAAAACAAAAAGGCTTGCCGCTTGGCAAGCCTTTTTGTTTTACTTAAAATTTTAGCCCCATATTCTGGAACATGAAAGCCCATTTATCCGTCTGCCCGTTGATGATCTGCTCGGTGGATTGGCCTGCACCATGCCCGGCCTTGGTTTCTATCCGGATCAGTACAGGGGCTTGCCCCTGCTGATATTCCTGTAACCTGGCAGCAAATTTAAATGAATGTGCGGGTACAACGCGGTCATCATGATCTGCTGTAGTAACCATGGTTGCCGGATAACTATTCGGCTTTAAAGCGTGGTAAGGTGAATACAGGTACAGGTAATTGAACATTTCCTCGCTGTCCTCAGCTGTACCATAATCATAGGCCCAGCCTGCCCCTGCAGTAAACTGGTTATAACGCAGCATATCCATTACGCCAACTGCCGGAAAGGCCACTTTGCACAGATCAGGGCGCTGGGTCATTACTGCACCAACCAGCAATCCGCCGTTTGAACCACCCGAAATAGCCAAATAATCCTTCGAAGTGTATTTATTATTAATGAGGTATT
>JBQCEA010000236.1:0-3089 GCA_051960695.1 Mucilaginibacter sp.
CCGAAGAACCGATACCGGTATGGATACGCGGATGTTTAGCATATTTTAAAGCATCGATAGCCACATCGATATCGCCTTTATTGGCACGGGTAAGCGCACAAATGGTTGGTTCTTTTACTGCCTTGGATAATTCCACAACGCTCTGAAAATCACCTGGGCTTGATACCGGGAAGCCTGCTTCTATGATGTCAACGCCCAGCGCTTCCAGTTCGCGGGCAATTTCAATTTTCTCGGGTGTTGTCAACTGGCAACCCGGTACCTGCTCGCCGTCGCGCAGCGTGGTATCAAAAACATAAACGCGGTTGGGATCGTGTAACATATTTTTAGATTTGAGATGTCAGATATGAGATTTGAGACTTGTTCTCTACCCATATGCTCACATCAGTTAAAACATTAGTTCATTAATTTAAATGCGATTCAAGATAATCATCTCATATCTCAAATCTCACTTCTCATATCTACTTAATTGCTATAAATCTTAATCTTACATAATCAGCATACCACTGCCCGTTATCTTCATAGTCGGGCTGCAGTATGTCAGTTATCTCATCAAATATTTGCGGCAATTTTTCTGCCGGAATTCCCTCAAAAAATGAAGGCCCGAACATATTCAGCCACTTGGTCACACCCTGCCTGCCATCCTGCAATAGAGTTGGGCGGTCAAAATGTGCCATAAAGGTTACCCTGAAACCATGTGCTTCCAGCTTTGCTGCATATTCAGCAACCGAAGGAAAATGCCACGGATTGATGTCTTCAGACCTCAGGTAATCATGTTTCTTCAATACAGCAGTTGTGGCCGCTATCATCACCTGCATATTGCCTTTACCGCCGAACTCTCCTACAAAGCGCCCGCCCGGTTTAAGGCTGTTGTATGCATTGCGGATAACCGCATCGGCATTCTTTATCCAATGTAAAGTGGCATTAGTAAATACAGCATCGAAAGGCTCATCGAAATGAAAGCTCATAGCATCTGCAACTGAAAAGTCCACATCAGGATATTTACCTTTTGCCTTAGCGATCATTTCCGGCGAAGCATCAATACCAATAACCTCCGCACCATGCTCTTGTATCTGTTTGGATAAGTCGCCGGTACCACAACCCAGGTCAAGGATACGCTCACCGGCTTTTACGTCCAGCAATTCGAGCACACTTTCGCCGTATTGCGATACAAATGCGTGTTTATTATCGTATAATTCAGCGTTCCATTTCATAAGACACGATTACACCGATTATTTATTGCTTACATCGATTATTTGTCATTTGGTCATTGAGTCATTTTATGACGTCATAACCTTTCACCTATATATACTCAAGCACTTTCTGCCCCATGGCTGTGGTGCCTAATATTTTAGCTTTATCGGTATTGGCATCAGCAATATCGCCTGTGCGGTAACCAGCTTTTAACGTTTTGTCGATAGCATCGGTAATGCGTTTAGCTTCTTCTTTCAAGCCAAATGCGATCTCGTACATTAATGCTACTGACAGGATGGAAGCCAGCGGATTGGCCTTGTCCTGACCTGCAATATCATGTGCCGAACCGTGAATAGGCTCAAAGAATCCTGTACCATCACCTATGGAAGCTGATGCCAGCATACCCATTGAACCTGCAATCTGCGATGCTTCGTCGGTAAGGATATCACCGAACAGGTTGGCGGTTAATACCACGTCAAACTTCTTCGGATTCTTTACCAGCTGCATGGCTGCATTGTCGATAAACATGTGCTCAGTTTCCACATCAGGGTAGTTCTTAGCTACTTCCTGAATTACACTGCGCCACAAACGTGAAGTTTCCAATACATTAGCCTTATCAACAGAGCAAAGCCTCTTGCTTCTTGCTTGTGCTGCTTCATAAGCTTTTTTAGCGATGCGTTCTACTTCATAGCGATGATAGATCATCAAATCTGAAGAAAAATCGTCCCCTTTGGTCTTTTCACCAAAGTAAACGTCGCCTGTCAGCTCACGGAAGAACAGGATATCGGTTCCTCTCAGTATCTCAGGTTTTAAGCTTGACGCATCCAGCAGCTCATCAAAAAGCATAATAGGGCGCAGGTTGGCATACAGGCCAAGCTCTTTACGGATCTTCAATAAGCCCTGTTCAGGACGTACTTTAGCGGTTGGATCGTTATCATATTTGATGTGTCCAACAGCGCCGAATAATATCGCATCGCTGGCTTTAGCTTTCGCTAATGTTTCGTCAGGCAATGCGCTGCCGGTAGCTTCAATAGATGCATGGCCCATCAGAGCTTCATCAAATGTAAACTCATGGCCGTAGATAGAGCCTACTTTTTCCAAAACAGCTTTACCCCATGTGGTCACTTCCGGACCGATACCATCGCCTGGTATTACTAATATGTGTTTTTTAATTCCCATTGTTTTAGATTACACCGATCTAATAATGATTACACCGGTTTTTGTCATTAAGTCATCCAGTCATTATAATTGCTCTGCCCATGACTTAAGACTCAGAACTTAAAACTTACTTTCGTATTCCTCTATTGCTTGTTTATTGCTCAGGATATAATCAATATCATCATAGCCGTTTATCAAACAAGCTTTTTTGTATGGATTGATCTCAAAGCTTTCCTGCTCACCGGTTGAGGATATTTTGATGATCTGATTTTCCAGGTCAACGTCTACTTCGGCATGTGCATCAGCATAAACCGCGTCGAATATCTTTTTCAAAAATTCGTCGCTTACCTGTACCGGCAATAAGCCGTTGTTAAGAGCGTTGCCTTTGAAAATGTCAGCAAAGAAACTGCTTACTACTACATCAAAGCCATAATCAACTATGGCCCATGCGGCGTGCTCACGGCTGCTTCCGCAACCAAAGTTCTTGCCTGCAACCAATACCTTGCCTGAATAGGTAGGATGGTTCAGCACGAAATCTTTGGGATTGTCTTCGCTGTCGTAACGCCAGTCGCGGAACAGATTGTTGCCAAAACCTTCGCGGGTAGTGGCTTTTAAAAAGCGCGCCGGGATGATCTGGTCCGGGTCGATATTCTCTATCGGCAGCGGCACTACGGTGCTTTGTACGTGTTTAAATATTTTTGTCATCTTTCGTTGTTCATTAGTTCACTGGGTCATCAGTT
>JBQCEA010000237.1:0-8178 GCA_051960695.1 Mucilaginibacter sp.
AGGTGACCGGCAATACGGTAAACGACGAGCAGCAGGCTTACGTCGATTCGTCGTCGGTGCTTTACCTGGTAAAGGGCCGCGCCGCGGAAGGCGCCCGCAATGGTGCGCTGGTTATCAAAGCTATCTATCATCCGGGCTACATGAGCAAAGAACAGAAGAAATATGATTTTCTTTCGGGAAGGATCAACTCCCGCAAAAAAATGGAGTTTACTTACGGAACTGCCACCGCAAGAATGAGGATGACGTCCGGTGCCGGTTTGTGGCCCGCTTTCTGGGCATTAGGCGAAGGCAACTGGCCTGATTGCGGCGAAATTGATATGATGGAAACCGTTGGTGATGGTAGGTGGATAAGCAATGCCTTGCATGGCCCCAATTATTTCGGCAATACACCACTGGCATACCGGTATTATTTGCCTAACCACCAAAGTGTTGATGAATGGCATACTTATTCGGTGGATTGGACGCCGGATAAACTGGTTTTTAAAACTGATGGTGTTATAACTTACACCGTTAACCGTGCCATGGTTGAGCATTATGGCCGCTGGGCGTTTGATAATCCTAAATTCCTGATATTGAATTTTGCGCTTGGTGGCGGCTATCCGAATGGCGTAAATAAAATTACCACACCTTATTTTGGCATTTCACAAGCTACAGTCGACAAGATCAAATCGGGCGAGGCTAAGGTATTGATTGATTGGGTTTTGGTTACTAAGAATAAGGAGTAATATTAAGGCCCTTACAAACAAAGAATCCCGCCTTTTTAGCGGGATTCTTTGTTTAATGATCATTTATTTGTTAATGATTATCCCTGTAATCATGGTCGTGGTTATCACGATCATGATGATCACCATTGTTGTCATAGTGATGCCTGTGGCTCTCCCGGTATTCAACCGAGCAGCTGGTGATAGTTGCCGAAGCAAATATCAATACAGCTATAAGCCTTAAAATGTATTTTTTCATAATATATCATTTTTATTAAGCAGATAGATTACTTAAACCAATATCATGCCAAAGCGCCCGTTAGCTGAACTTAAACCGCAGGGCTAAAGTCGGATATACCAGCAATAAATCCTCGTCAGTGAGCACATGGAAGTACATATTGATCTTTGAACCCGCGGAAAGGCCATTATGTATTTTAAACCAAATCTGCGGTTCGCCAAAAAAAGCGACCCATTTACCATGCAGGTTGCTGGTATAGGTATCTCCCAGATTTTTGTCAACTGTATACAGTTCAACATCACCACTAAACTCGAACTTGTAATTCCAAAAGCCTTTGCCCCAGTATAGCGAATACAGTACATCATTGCTTGGTTTTTTAAACGCGTTATAAGTATATGACAGCGAAGTACTGAACCAGGCACCCTTCCATTGAAACGGGTATACCACTCCTGCCGAAAAAGCATTGGTAATGTAATAGCCATACGAGCCGGGCTCGGCAATACCCATGCCGCCGCTGTACTGTGCCTGCGCATATACTTTGGGTTTCCAGAATTTAAAGGATTGTGAAAGCTGCGTATAAAACTTCCCCACGTTGTGGCCTTCACCTTGCAGATCAGTTTCTGTCTTCATAAAAAACGATCCTGATGTATCCTTTGCCTGTTTAAAGTATTCAAAATAGATGGTCGGGAAGTTTGCAGGGTTACGAGCCGGGTCGAGTGTGTGCCGCGGGTCAAAATGCAATTGCAATGTTTGTCCGCAAGCGATAGCCGCCGTGAGGACAAATACAGATAACAAGAGATATTTCATACTATAAAAAATTAACGCCTTTATCAGGGGCATCCTTCTTTTTCCGTTTTTGTAAATATCTTTAGGCGAAAAATTTATAGGCATAATTGCTGCGGAAATGTCACGTAAATCTGCAGCCGCCATAAATTGTTATGATCTTATGGACCAAACCGATCTTGCAGTATTTACAGCTTTATTCAGGGATGTGCATCTGAAGTGTTTTGGGCAGGAATTGGATGGCCCGCTTACCGAAACGGAAAGCAAGTTACTTTGCAATAAGATACTGGAATTGACCGGCCTTTCCATCGGCTGGAAAAGCGTAAAAAACTATTCCCTGTTTATTGCTGATAAAACCAACGGCCGGATAGAAAACCCCTCTGTAGCCACGCTGGATACGTTAGCCCGATATATCCTTGGCGCACCATATTGCAGTGAAATTGACCGAAAAAACAATGAAAGCCATTACCCCTGGTGGTTTTTATATAAAGAAAAGCTTTGTATTGCCGAAATAAAACCCTTTACGCCGAGATGGAACAAAACGCTCATCTTGTTTGCTTTGGCTATAACATGTCTTATTGCCTTAGTATTATGGATGGCGCATATTGACAGGACCGAGCAATCGGCATTCGCGGATAATTTTAGTGATGTATCGGATATTTCATTGGTAAGCCGCGGATGGTTCATAAAAAACGAGGACATCTCATACTGGAAAAAAAGGTGGGTAAAGCCTGGCGGCCTTACGCTTTACACCTTAAAAGGTGACAACTGGCCCGACCCCAACAATAAGCAGGGCATTAAAAACCTGCTTCTGAGGCCCGTCCCGTTTGAATGTTTTACCGCCGAGGTGCATCTCAGTAATTTTATACCGCAGCAGGAATGGCAGCAGGCCGGTGTTATTTTAATGGAAGACACCTCCTTAACAGGCAAAAGTATCCGGCTTTCTATAGCTTTTAACGACTATTTCGGCGGTTATGCAAAGCCCAATGAAATATTGGTACAGGCAATTACTTCGCTTGGAAATGGCTTTAATAAACCCGAAGAAATTGCACATCAGACTATCGCCCATACTGATACCATCAAAAATAATCCCGTACAATTGAAAATGCTCCGGAACTCGGCTCTGCGTATTGAAAAACAGGGCCGGAAATTCAGGTTCCTGTACTCGGAAGGAATAAACGATAACGGCGCTTTCAAAGAGGTTGCAAGCCAGGAGTTTAATATGCAGCCAAGGTACATCGGCATATTCGCCATTAAAGGCTTCAAAGACAGTTCTTCGGTTATTCCTGCCCATTTTACCTACTTTAAGATTGCAGGCAATTCCTGCCAATAACCGGCGCGGCTACAGGCAACTTCGTCGGCAATTATTTCGTAACTTTAAAGCTCAGGTGTTTAACTTTTTAAATGAAATGATCTTTAAGTACTCCTTTAAGGCGTTACTGGCTATCACAGCTGCGATCATATTCAATAGCTTTAACACGTCTTTTGCACAGGTTACCGTGCAGCCCCCGCAATTCACATACACCACTCCTGATACCTATACCGTTAACACACTTATTTCATCCCTGATACCGAACAATACGGGCGGTGCTGTCCCCGCCACTTTATTTGGCGATGTAAGCACCTTCGCGGGGCAGGATTTTACGCAAGGACACCTTGATGCCACAGGCACAAATGCCCTATTTAACAGGTTATGGGGCATTGATATGGATGCAACAGGAAATCTTTACGTTGGTGACGGCGTCTATATCAGGAAGATAACACCCGCCGGAGTGGTTACAACACTTGCCGGTGGTAACCGGAATAACTTTTCTGATGGCACCGGGACAGCAGCGGGTTTCAGCCTGGTTTCCGGTCTTTCCGTAGCGCCTTCAGGGAATATTGTTGCAGGCGACCGTGGCAATAAAGAACTAAGACAAGTTACCCCTACCGGTGTGGTTACAACCATTAATACGAGCAGCATCTTTAACTTTAACCCCGCCGGCGTTGCCACCGACCAGGCGGGAAATATCTTCGTAACCGACCAGGCAAATGACCTGATAACGGAGATCAGTCCAACGGGTACTATTACCCCATTTGCAGGCAGCATAGGTTTTGCCGGGTTCAGGAATGGCCCGGTTGCTTCTTCGGTTTTTAATCAACCTACCGATCTGAAATTTGACCGGGCCGGCAACCTGTTCATTGCCGACGATGGTAACAACATGATCAGGGAAATAAGCGCTGCAGGAGCAACAACTACCGTTGCAGGCAGTACCAATCCGGGTTTGGTAAACGGTCCGGTTGTCACGGCGTTATTCAATAAACCATTAGCGCTTGCAGTAGACCTTGCTGAAAATATCTACGTATCTGATGCTAATGGTCTTGTACTACGCATGATCGACGCGCACGGGCAGGTGATCTCAATAGCCGGAAGCAATGCACGCAAGCGCTCTTCAGACGGTATTGGCGGAGCTGCCTCATTTGATCAAATGTCTGGTATGGTATATTCAAATGGAATGCTTTTTATCGCTGATGCAACCTGCGTGCGCAAGGTAATTGTAACAGGCTATACTATTGATAAGCCTTTACCGCTTGGTTTGATATTTGACAGTACAACCGGTATAATCAGCGGTACGCCATTGGTTGCATCCCCCACAACCCAATATACTATTACAGGCTATAACACAGGAGGCAGTTCCTCAACCATAGTAACCATTACCGTTGATCCGCTAACTTTTAATCCGCAGATCACTGCTTCAACCGCAACAGGTACTATTTTTGGCTGCGCCGGTTCTCCGTCGTCAAGTCCTAACCTCCAGCAATTCACTTTTTCCGGCAGCGGACTTACAGGTAATGTTACGGCAACAGCCCCGGCAGGATTTGAAATATCACTAACTGAAAACAGCGGTTATGGTGGCAGCTTAGTATTTCCGGAATCGGCCGGCATTGTTAACAATATTACAATATATGTGCGTTCAGCAGCTTCTGACAATCAGAATATATCGGGCAACGTGGTATTATCCTCACCCGGCGCAACCGATCAGGATGTTGCTGTTGCTGCTACGGTCAGTATTGTTCCAACGGTAGATCCGGTTCCCAACATGGTCATTAACAATGGTTCCGCTACAGCTCCGGTCAATTTTACAGGCAACGGCACGGTTTCCTGGTCGAACGATAACATCAGTATCGGTCTCGGTGCAAGCGGATACGGAAATATTCCATCATTTATCGCAACAAATAATACTAACAGTCCGGTTGTGGCTACCATTACCGTTACACCGATGCAAATGGCCGCCAGTTATTGTCTCGTTACACCAATAACCTTTACCATAACGGTAAATCCCCTCGTAGTACCGCCATCTATTTCTTACTCTGCTGCATTAGCTGAACTGGCCACCACCTATGGCACAGCATCCGTATCGGAAAGCTTCACTGTAACAGGCATTAATGTTACCAATGGTATTTTAGTCACGCCACCAACAGGTTTTGAGGTCAGTACAGATAACACCAATTTCAACAGCAGCGTTGTCGTCGGCACTACAGGCAATTTTACTTCACTTCCTGTTTACATCCGGTTAGCTAAAACCACGCCTGTAGGTTCTTATTCGGGCAATATTGCGCTGAGCTCAGCGGGGGCAACTGACGTAGATATTCCGATGCCAAACAGCGTGGTAAATAAGGCTCTATTGACGATCACAGCAGATAACCAGATTAAAGCACAAGGAACGCCTAATCCACCATTAACCATAAGCTTTGAAGGCTTTGTAAATAACGATACACGGACTGATCTGACCACGCAGCCTGTTGCCACTACACTGGCAACAACAAACTCTGCCATAGGCGAATACCCGATAAATGTAAGCGGCGCTACATCTCCCAATTATGATATTTTGCAGCTATCAGGTATTTTAACTATTACTCCCGGTATTGTACAAGTCCCGAACGCTTTTACGCCCAATGGCGATGGCGTAAATGATATATGGAATATCAAGGAGCTGACCTCGTACCCGGCATGCATCGTGTCCATTTACAACCGTTACGGAGGCCTGATATATGAATCAAAAGGCTATTCAAAACCCTGGGATGGTACTTATAACGGCTCACCTGCGCCTGAGGGCACCTATTATTATATCATCAACCTGCAAAATGGCTTAAAGCCTTTATCGGGCTATGTTTCTATTATTCGCTAGGTTCTGCTTCACGCTTTAATCATAGCCAACTGTAATTGAGCAACCTATTCTCCTTATATCACGTATGAATACCTATTCATGAGGGAATACATCATCATACCTGAATCTGTTCACTGCCATGCCTGCAAAGAATGCGGCGCGCGGCCGGTTATTGCATCGGCTGGTCCGGGTGAGTATTTGATCAAATGCCCGGTAAGCGAAAAGCACTATCAAACATCTGCCGGGTTAATCGATATCGACGACTGGAATCTGCACAATATCCCAAACTATGAAACTGAGCTTGAGGGCAATAGAGTGATAGCATGTTACGACACCAAGCTGAACTATACTTTCTTCCTCCCGGCATAAGTCCGCGCTGTTTTTGCAAGTTAAGTTTTGTATCTTGCATATATGTCGTTAAAACTTTCACTCCTTTCGTATGCTTTGGTCTTGACAAGCTATTGCTATGCACAAACCGATAAACCAACCATCAACCATGTGGCTATTTGCACACATGATCTTAAAAAGAGCGTTGCTTTTTATAGCGATGTACTCGAATTACAAAAGATTCCCAACCCTTTTAAGGATACCGTTCATCAATGGTTCAGCATTGGTCCAGGCATTCAGTTGCATGTCATAGCGGCCAATTGTCCAGCTGAAGCACACGATATTAATACCCACCTTTGTTTCAGTGTTGCCTCGTTGCCCGGCTTCATGAAACATCTTGACGAATACCATATCCGTTATGGCGACTGGCAGGGTAATTATAAGAAGGTTCAAACACGGGCCGACGGCGTATTGCAGATCTATTTCCAGGACCCGGATGGTTATTGGATAGAGGTTAATAACGCCAAATAATCCCAAACTTTTCTACCAAATTGAATATGACAATTTCCAGACGAAATAAATAGATGTTTAAACATTTATTTCAAAGCGACATTCTATCTTTGCCGAATTAATATTCAAGAACACTAATTCGATCAAAGAAATGAAAAAAGTATTTTTATTAGCTGCAACAGCCTTATTCAGCACTGGTGTATTTGCACAAAGCACCTGGAAGGTAGACAAAGCACATTCACATCTTACCTTTACTGTTACCCACCTTGCTGTGTCAGACGTTGACGGCACCTTTAAAGATTTCGACGCTACCATAACCGCATCAAAACCTGATTTCAGCGATGCTAAAGTTCAGTTTACTGCTAATACTGCATCTGTAAATACAGGCGTTGATCAGCGTGATAATCACCTGAAAAGCGCAGACTTTTTTGATGTAGCCAAATATCCTACGGTTACTTTCGCAAGCACATCAATAAAACCTGCAAGCTCTGGTCATTACACTTTAAAAGGTAACTTAACATTGAACGGCGTTACCAAACCTGTTACGCTTGATCTATGGTACCGTGGTACCATTACCAACCCAATGAGCAAAGCTGCAGATGCAGGTTTCCAGGTTACCGGTACTGTAAAACGTTCTGACTTTAACTTCGGCAGCAAGTTTGGTTCTCCAATGCTGAGTGATGAAGTTGTTTTCAAGGCTTCAGGCGAGTTTGGCAAAGCAGACTAAAATATTACCTGTTACAATAAGCAAAAGAGGCACCTATTTGGGTGCCTCTTTTGCTTAAATATGCTTTTTATACCCGGTGAAAGGTCATTGTCCGGCCGATCAGTTTAATGTGCCAATAGCCCCTTACCTTCAATAACCCTTTTTTATCAATATAGGCGGATGCATTCCAGTCGCGGCCATGTTTAGCATCATAGACTATGCCGTCTTCCCATGAGTTTCCGTCTTCATCATACTTCAGGCCCCTGAGTATCTCCAAACCCAGTATCCGGCGGCTACGTAGTGCAGGATTAGGGTTATGCGTATCCCGCCACTCATCCATAGGCTTACTCGGGTCGTCATTGAACCAGACGATTTTGGCTTTAAACTGGCCGCCAACTTTGTAGATCTGGACAATAAGGTTCTTCTCAGATGACATCCATTTACCACATATTTTATCACAATTCTGGACAGTATCTGCCTTAATTTGTGTTCCAATTAAAAGCAAAAGGACAATAGAAAGCCATCTATACATAGTTTTTCATGAGTTTACAGCAGACGCCAAAATTAAAACAATCTTAATGCCATTATAGGCATTTTTCACCTGCCTGCAATTTTAGCGTCGCTTAGCTCACTACGATAAAGCAGCAATATTATTTTATACAGATAGAAAATATAGTCCGAGATAATTCAAATGACGACGAATATCTTGCCATTTTGTTCGATAACTTCATAAGTCGGGATACTTTCTTCCGCTGGTCCGGCCTT
>JBQCEA010000238.1:0-4369 GCA_051960695.1 Mucilaginibacter sp.
TACTTTAAACAGAAAGGTGAATAGTGCTGGCATGGCTTTACCTTTTTGAGTCCTCTATTAGTTTGATAATTTCTTTCAGATCATTGGCGCTGATCTTTTTCTCGTTGGCGAAGAAAGTAACCAGTTCTTTATAAGAGTTCTGGAAATAATCGCTTACAAAACCATTCATAAAGCGTTTTTTGTATTCTTCTTCCCTAATGGCAGCGGTGTACTTATAGGTATTGCCAACCTTTTCGCTGATCAGAAAGCCTTTTCGTTCTAAATTCTTGATGGTTGAGGCAAGGGTGGTGTAGGGTGTTGGTTCTACTAAGACTTCCAAAAAATCTTTTACAGATCCTGAACCGCACTGCCATACTGCCTGCATGGCTTCTTCTTCCTGTTGAGTTAACTTTTCCATTGCTATTACGATTGTTTCGTAAATCTACGAAAATTTCGTAGCCAAATGCAAGCGTTTTCACATTTTTTAACAAATTATTTTTAGAAGTACCTTAAAAACAATTATCTCTCTATCTTGTCCATCAATAAATTAAACCGAAATGGCAGCAATAACTACAGTAATTACAGGTGCAACATCCGGCATAGGTAAGGTGGCCGCTTTGGAATTAGCTAAAAAGGGGCATGCCATTTATATGCTGATCCGTAATACCGAAAAAGGCGAACAGGTGAGGCAGGAGATCATACAGCAGAGCGGTAATAACAGCATACACGTTGTCAAATGCGATACATCTGACCTGGCTACTGTTCGTGCAGCCGCTGATGAGTTGAATGGCAAACTGTTTAATATCAATATCCTGATCAATAATGCCGGTAGTGCTTTCCTTGAAAAAGAGATCACAAAGGATGGTTTCGAGATGACCTTTGAAGTAAATCACCTTGGGCATTTCCTGCTTACGGAAAGCCTGATGCCTTTATTACAAAAGGGCCATGCACGGATTATAAATGTAAGCTCTGAAGCGCATAAAAATGCAAAGCCCAATTTTGACGATCTGAAATGGGAGCATACGCCCTATAAAGTGATGAAGGCGTATGGGATCAGCAAGCTCTACAATATTTACTTTACCAAATCATTGGCCGAAAAATATGGTGATAAAGGTATAAGGGCATATGCCCTGCATCCCGGTGTGGTGAATACTCATATATGGGATGGAGTAAAAGGAGCGGCACGAATATTTATATGGCTGCTGAAGCTATTTATGATATCGCCGGAAAAGGGAGCAGAAACGATCATCTTCCTGGCAACCCAACCTAAACTGGAATCGAAAAGCGGTAAATATTTTAAAAAATGTAAGGTTGCAAAAACTGCACCTATAGCTGAGAGTGCTGAATTGAGAGAAAAGTTATGGGCGATAAGCGAAAAATTGGTGAAAATTTAAAACAATATATGTTGTAACTACTTTTTTATCGAAAAGGTCATTGAAATGTCATTCAAATAACTATCTTAGTAGTTCAAATTCACTCTTATGCCTATCAACAGAAAACTTATGGTTATAGCGGGGTTTTCAGGAGTTGCAGCCCTGAGCATAGCCGCTTCAATGCCTCAGCAACCCCAGGGGCCACCACCGAAATTTCAAAATCTGAAAGTATTACCTAAAAAGATAACTCACCAGGAATTGGGAAAAGTGATGGATATGTGGGCAACATCATTGGGTGTACATTGTAATTTCTGCCATGCACGTAACGAGCAGACCAATAAAATGGACTTCCCAAGCGATGCAAAACCGGAAAAAACTATTGCCCGCCATATGTTTGTGATGGCTTCTAAGATCAACAAAAAGTATTTTAAAGCTGAAAAAGATTCATTAGGAATGGTAATGGAAAGCAGCGTGAACTGTTATACTTGTCACCATGGTTCAGCACATCCTGAAATAAAGGTGCCTGAAAGAGAGCATAGGGGACCGGGCGGTCCGCCACCGGGTGGCACGCCTCCTCCGGCACCGGGTCAATAATAATTTAAAAGCTAAAAGACGCACCAATAAATGCGTCTTTTTTATTTCATGTATGAGTACAAGCAAAGAACAAATCATTATTCGTGATGCAAGTGAAGAAGATATCGCCGAAATACTGGATATATATAATCATGTCATTTTAAACACTACGTCAGTTTATAGTGAGGAGCCGCATACGTACGAAATGCGCCTGGCGTGGTATAACGAACGTAAACAAAGCGGCTTTCCGGTTATTGTTGCTGAGTTAAATAACCAGGTTATCGGTTTTAGCAGTTTTGGACATTTCAGGGCATGGCCTTGCTATCGTTTTACAGTTGAAAATTCAGTTTATGTGCATGTTGATCATCGTGGCAAAGGCGTAAGCAAATTGTTGATGCTACCGCTTATCGACCGTGCACGTGAAATAGGGCTGCATGCCATGATAGCCGGTATTGATGCTGATAATGAAGTAAGCTATCGCTTACACCAATCATTCGGCTTTGTTGAGGTTGCCCATTTTAAGCAGGTCGGCTTTAAGTTCGGGCGCTGGCTCGACCTGAAGTTTATGGAGCTGGTTCCGTTAAACGCCGCAACTTGCAGTAACGTAGATGCTTAAAAAACAGGATGTTAATAAGTCGGTTTTTTGTTGATAAGTAGCAATAACATTTGGTTAACAGAGGCGTAAAAGTTCACGATCTGTTATAGGTAAGATTAATAACAAATACGTTCTTTACCCAATCCAAATTCCCTGTCTCAATAAAACGAACAGGGATTTTTTATTTTATCACACTTTCAATTTCAAATGTTTCCGTTCCAGGAAACCGCCGATGATCACCACTACGAACGCCACAACCCATGAACGGAAAAAGCCACCCCAGCCATAATTTAAAATTGCGGGATAGTGAACATGGAACAGCCTGTAAAATCCATCCTGAAAGTAAGGAATAAGATAGCAGGTCAGTGTTGCCGTGCCAGCGGGCCATATCAGGCTGAACCAATTTTTTTTAGCCCTAAAATCAACCAGGTATACCATCAGTTCAAAAACAAGGATGCTTATACCCGTACAGATAAATATCCACGATGGCGTTGAACGTATTTTGGAGATGCCCTCAGTATATGGGCGGATCAGCAAACCTGCCAGTATAGCTATGCACCCTGTGATAAAAAGCGCCAGCCACAAATTACGGTTAAAACCTTTTGTTATCATTCGTGCATACCACAATGAAATTACTGTACCTGCCATTGTCAATGCTATGGATGAGCCATCATAAATTCCCAGGATATTAAGTTTCAGGTGCAATCCATGATTGATAATGTTGAATGCTATAAAAGCCATGAAAGCGGCAATTACCCAGGCAAACTTTCCCTTTACAAAGAAATAAACCGATGCACAAATAAGGTACGACCAGCCAATGATGCCTAATATACCCCACCAGTATGGCTGCAAGCCTACAGGGTTCTGTGGCGTGCCGCCGGTGAACAAATACGCCATTACTATCAAAATGCACCAGCCTGATGCTATCAGTCCGTAACGGATTATTTTATTCAATGTTTCCGGATAATCGATCCAGATCAAAAAGAAACCAAGTGTGATCATGATCTCCCAAACCGCTCCCGGCACCGCCGCACCGGGGTTATAATTTTCGAGATTGACATGCAAAAATCCCATTACAATAAGGGCAAACGAGCGCGAAAGAATATCAAAGTAGATGGAATTATTGGAGAAACCTTTCTTCCATTTGCGGTCAATAGCTAATGGGATCGATAAACCTACAATAAACAGGAAAGCCGGGAAAATAGTATCGGCAAAACCCATTTTATCTTCCATGCGTTTAGCATGGTCCATCCAGGTTGGGATGCCTTTAACTCCTGAGAGGTCATTGATAAATATCATGCATAGCATGGTCAGCGCACGGAATGCATCTACGGATAAAAGGCGCTTTGGGGCTTCTTTTACTCTGGGGGCTTCTATTGCAGGAGCTGGGTAGGTCATCACTTTTGGGTTTGGTAATTGGTTCTATACTGTTCTAAAGTTAATAATTAAATAAAATTTCCGCTTATCTTAACCCCGGTTTTGATCCCTGCGTTAAACATCATATATGTATTTCATCTTTTCCAAGATACTGCTTTTTCTCACATGGCCCATCAGCTGGATAGTAGCGTTTGTGCTCATTGCTTTATTTGCCCGAAAGCCAAAGCTTAAAAGACGTGCGTTCATTATCTCTGCCGTTCTGTTGCTGGTCTTTACCAATAGGGGCATATTTGAGCTGGTTGTAAAAGCGTGGGATGTGAATAGCGGGAAACTCGACAAAAATAAAACCTATAGTACAGCTATTGTTCTGGGAGGTTTTTCAGGTGAGGACAAACATGGAAAAGGATACTTTAATGATTGCTCAGACCGCATTTTGGAAGCGTTAAGATTAAAAGCTTCCGGCCAGGTGTCT
>JBQCEA010000239.1:0-3536 GCA_051960695.1 Mucilaginibacter sp.
CATTAACTAATCCTACCAACCGTTGGGGTGGTATATTTCGTGGTATTTCTACCAATGACTTTGAAGCGCTCAACGTTCAGTACATCGAGTTTTGGGTGATGGACCCATTCATCAACAAACCTAATTCTACAGGTGGTAATCTGTATTTTGACCTCGGAAATATTTCGGAAGATATCTTGCTCGACGGCCGTAAGAGTTTGGAAAATGGTATCCCTGTTAATGGTGACCTGAGCCAGATCGATACCACTGCATGGGGCCGGGTGCCCAAAAATCAACCGGTAGTTAACGCATTTGACAGTAACCCAACGACAAGGGTTTTGCAGGATGTGGGCCTTGACGGAATGAACGACGCTGATGAACGGACCAAATTTGCACCGGCTGTACAACAAGTTCGTGCAGCAGTGAACGCGCAAGCGGGAGCGGCATATGCAAATGACCCGTCATCAGACGATTACCAGTATTATCTTGGCCCCCAGCTCGACCAGCAGCAGGCTGGTATATTGCAGCGATATAGCAAATACAACGGTACGGAGAGTAACTCCAAAACGTCGGAACAATCGCAGGCTGAATTGGGCATAGCTACATCAGCATCTACATCATTACCAGATGCGGAGGATGTGGACCGAGACAATAACATGAATACGGACGATGAATATTTTGAATATCATGTTCCGCTTACTCCACAGGGCCTGGTAGTTGGGCAGAACTTTATTAATGATAAGGTGACGTCGCAGGTAAAATTGCCTAACGGCCAAACGCAGTCGGTAACCTGGTACCAGTTCCGTATACCTATCAATACTACGCTTAAAAAGGCTTTCGGTAACATACAGGATTTTAAATCGATCAGATTTATTCGGATGTTCATGACTGGTTTTGCCGATACCTGTATACTGCGTATGGCGGCCCTGCAATTGGTAAGGGGTGACTGGCGTGCATTTAACAGTGAAAATAATCCGACAAATGTGATCGCCGACCCAGCCATTGTTAACCCGCCGCTGGATAACTCAACTGTGGATGTGGAGACGGTTAACATTGAAGAAAATGGTAACCGCACACCAATACCGTATGTGGTACCGCCGGGTATTACACGCCAGCGCAACTATAACAACGTGCAAACCAATACCCAGCTCAATGAACAGTCGCTTTCTTTAAACTTCGGCAATCTGCGCGATGGTTATTCACGGGCTGCATTTAAGGATTTTAACAACGACCTGCGGAAATACAAACGCATCCAGATGTTTATTCACGCTGAGGGTTCGCAATTGAGGGATAACGATGTGCATGCCTTTATACGTTTGGGTGTCGACTATACCCAGAACTATTATGAGTATGAGATACCAATGAAAATTACCCAGCCCGGCACCGCTGACCCCAATTCTATCTGGCCGGCGGCAAATGAGCTCGACCTGCAGCTTTCATTGCTGACCAATGCCAAGCTGGCCCGGGATAATGCCAAACTGGATGGCAAACCATGGCCGCTTACTGTGCCATTTACCATATCGGATGGACATAATAAGATCACCATTATGGGACAGCCTGATCTGAGCCGTGTCGCAGCCGTTATGCTGGGTGTGCGTAATCCACTAAAGGCCAGCAACACTACGGGTAGCGATGATGGGCTTGATAAATCAGGTATTTTGTGGTTTGATGAACTGCGCATGACTGACTTTGATAACCGTGGTGGTTGGGCCGCTACCGGAAGGCTGGATGCGAAGCTTGCTGACTTTGCCACATTAACTGTGTCGGGCAACAGATCTACCGTAGGTTTCGGCTCGCTGGATTCAAGGCTCGAAGACAGGAGCTTGAGTGATACTAAAGCTTATGATGTTGCTACTAATGTTGAGTTAGGTAAGTTCTTCCCGGATAAAAGCGGCGTGCATATTCCGCTGTATGTGGATGTATCGCACCAGGTAAGTACACCGGAGTATGATCCTGCCCAGCCTGATATTACCCTGAAACAATCGCTCAACAACGCTGCAACGGCTAAGCAGAGGGATTCGATACAGAACGCTGCTGAAAGCTATACACTGCGCAAAAGTATCAACCTAACCAACGTACATAAAGCCAAGACAAGTACTACGGCTTCAAGTAAGCCGTGGGATATCGAGAACTTTAATGCGACATATTCTTACGTGGAATACGATCACCATGATTTTACTACGCTGAATGATTATGAGAAAACTTATCATGCTTCGCTGGCTTACAATTATACCGACCAGCCTAAGTATTATAGTCCATTCGAGAAGATCATTAAAACCAATACGCTGGCACTGATACGGGACATTAATATTGACCTGATGCCGACGCGGTTAAATTATAGCATCAATTTCGACAGGTTTTACTCTGAGACCACGCTGCGCAACAATGACCCGACGGATATTATTGCCGTGCCGACAACTTTTAATAAGACATTCAACATCACTACAGTTTATGGTTTGGGATGGAACCTGACCAAATCCCTGACGATGGACATTGATGCAACTAACCTGGCTACCGTTGATGAACCTGCAGGACGGCTTTACGGTTTAAAGCGGGATACCTTATGGGATAACATCCTTCGTTTGGGGCGTACAACAAATTACAACCACACGCTGAATTTTAATTATACCGTGCCGGTCAGCAAAATACCTTACATGGACTGGACAACCCTTGTGGCCCGGTACAGTACGCACTTTACCTGGCAGGCACAGCCGTTATTTGCAATAAATGATCCTGCATACAACGTGGGTAACAGTATACAGAACTCGCGTACCATACAGTTAAACCCCACGTTCAATCTAACCAATTTATATAATAAATTTCCCTTCCTGCGGCAGAAATCAGGGAAGGGTAAAAATAAGGACGAGGATGAAAGGTCGGGTTTGAGCAAGGTATTGATCGGCTTCCTGACGAGTGTTAAAAACATAAGTGCGGCCTATACCCGCACCGATGGTACATTTATACCGGGCTATTTACCGCAGACTAACCTTTTTGGCGAGGACTTTAATTACAACGCACCGGGAATAGGATTCTTGCTGGGCAGCCAGGCTGATCTGCGGCAGAAAGCGGCAGCGAATGGCTGGCTCACGACTGATACTTTACAGAACCAGCTTTATGTACGCACACTGAATGAGGACTTGCACCTGAAAGGCACACTTGAACCTTTCCGAGACCTGAAGATTGATCTTATCGCATTCAAGACACAGGACCATACCTATCAAACCAACTATAAGTACCTGCTTTCTACGAATAGTTTTGAGAACCTTTCGCCAACAACTACAGGCGATTACAGCATATCATTTCTATCTATCGGTACGGCTTTCTCTAAGATAAGCGGTATCGATAATACATCACCGTTGTTCACCAAATTCGAGAGCAACAGGTCTATCATTTCCCAACGGTTGGGTAAATTGAATCCCAATTCATTGTCCACTACAGGCGATTATGCTGATGGTTATGGGCCAAATTCACAAAACGTTATTGTGCCGGCGTTCCTGGCGGCATATACAGGAAGGAACGCTGCGACTATTGGTTTAAGTGGTTTTCCGAATATTCCG